>NZ_JADZGH010000049.1:0-6511 GCF_015865005.1 Rhodococcus sp. CX | reverse complement strand
GGTCGTCGAGGTCGACGGGACCGAACGCGTGACCGGCGAGTGCATGGCAACCACCGCCACCGATCACAGGCTGTCCGGCAGCCCGCTGGCCGACTACGCGGTCGGCGGCCGGGAGTTCTCGACCGGGCTCGCGGGCATCGCCGGCGTGGTCGTCGTCGCGGTCGCCGCCGGCGGCCTGTTCCGATTCCTCGGTCGCCGCCGCGCACCCGGGGAATCGGCGAAACCGTGAGCGGCGAGACCGCGGCGACGCGGCTCCACCTGCCGGGCACCTCGCCGGTGCACCGGCTGCCCGCGGAGGTGAAGATCGTCGCGGCGGTGACGTTCGTGTTCGTCGTCGTCGCCACCCCACGCGAGGCGATGTGGGCGTTCGGTGCGTACCTGGCGGTGCTCGCCGCCGTGTGGACGGTCGCGGGGATCCGGCTCTCGTGGCTGGCTCCGCGGATGCTCATCGAACTTCCGTTCGTGGTGCTGGCGGTGCTGCTGCCGTTCGCCGAGGCCGGTGAACGTGTCGTGGTGGCCGGGGTTTCGCTGTCGGTTCCCGGCCTGTATGCCGCGTGGGGGATCCTCGCCAAGGGGACCCTCGGCGTGCTCGTGTCGCTGACCCTCGCCGCCACCACGGCGGTGCGGGAGCTACCGGGAGCCCTTGCACGCCTTCACGTACCGGGATCGATCACCACCATCGTCGTGCTGATGATCCGGTACGCGGACCTGCTCGCCGACGAGGCGCACCGGATGCACATCGCACGGCTGTCCCGCGGCGACGACCCGCGCACGCTGCGTCGGATCGGTGCGACCGCGCGCGGGATCGGGGGCCTGTTCCTGCGCGCCTACGAGCGCGGCGAACGGGTGCACCTGGCCATGCTCTCGCGTGGATTCACGGGTACCGTCCCGGCTTTCGGTGAGCCCGCACGTCCCGCGGACTGGATCTCGGCACTGGCGCCGACCGCAGGTGCCGTGCTCGTGTGCGCGACGGCGTGGGTCACGACGTGACCGGCACACCCGCGGTCCACCTGGCCGGCGTCGGCTACGCCTATCCCGACGGCCGGCGTGCCCTGCACGGCATCGACCTGACCGTCGCGGCGGGCGAGCGCGTCGCGGTGCTCGGCCCCAACGGGGCGGGCAAGACGACGCTCATGCTTCATCTCAACGGCGTGCTCACCCCCACCGAGGGAACGGTCGCGATCGGCGGGCGGACGATCGGCCGCGACACCCTCCGCGACGTGCGGCGCGCCGTCGGCCTGGTGTTCCAGGATCCCGACGACCAGCTGTTCATGCCCACCGTCGCCCAGGACGTCGCGTTCGGCCCGGCGAATTTCGGGGTCCGCCCGCCGGAGCTCGACGAGCGGGTCCGGGAGGCTCTCGCCGCGGTCGACATGACCGAGCACGCGGACCGCGACACCGCGCACCTGTCGGGCGGGCAGCGGCGGCGTGTCGCCCTGGCGACCGTGCTGTCCTGCAGGCCCGAGGTTCTGGTGCTCGACGAACCGTCCGCAAATCTCGATCCGGTGGCCCGTCGCGAACTCGCGGAGGTCCTCACCCGGCTCGACGCGACGCTGCTGCTGGTCACGCACGACCTTCCGTATGCCGCGCAATTGTGTACCCGCGCGGTGATTCTGGACGGCGGCCGGCTCGTCGCGGACGGACCGATCGACGAGATCCTCACCGACGACACGCTGCTCGCGGCGCACCGGCTCGAACTGCCGTGGGGCTTCTCCGTGCCGCAGCGCCGCGGCTGAGCATCATGCGGCGAGCCGGCGGTTGGTGTGCCCGAGCTGCCGGACGGTCCACGACTCCAGCCGGTCGGTCTCCTCCGCAGTGAGCCTGTCGCACACGAAATCCCAGTGCAGCGCCACCCGGTCCCCCACGCGCAGGTCGGGCACGAACACGCCGGAGTCGGTCCGCCGGCCGACGCGCCGAGCCGTCTCGGCTCCGAGAGTCAGCCGGCCACCGCCGAATTCGAGTCGCCGTACGTTCACGAGGGCGTCGTCGTCGGACACCTCCAGCACGGTCCCCCACCCGATCCGGCACGAATCGAGGATCCGGAGCGGCTCGGGCATCCCGGTTCCCAGCAGCCGCGACCACGGATACACCCCGAACACGTGGAACGCGTGGGTCGCGGTCACCTCGGACAGCAGGTCCTCCGTCAGGTGCGACCAGTAGTGACCGGCTCGCGCACCGAACCGGCTCAGCAGTTCACCACCGAACCGCTCCGCGTCGATGCGATCGGTGAGGACGTTTCCGGTCCAATAGGCCCGAACCACCTGCTCGTCGAGCGGATCGGCGATCCCGCACTGTTCGGCGATCAGTTGCTGATACGGCCAGGCCCCGCTGAACTGCCGGGCCGCGGCGGCCACCACCGCCGGATCCCCGCCACCGCAGGCAGCACTCTCGAGCGCGGCGGCACTCGCCGGGCCGCAGTAACCGAGTTCGTTGGGCGCGTGCGCATACCGCGCGAACAACCGATATCCCTGGGCCACCGCGCTTTCCGCCACGGTCACCCCTTCCCGCGCTGCCCCACCAGTGCCGCCGTCTCGCGATGGAGACGACCGAAGTTGTAGTAAGCGGCGCATGCCCCTTCGGGTGAGACCATGCAGGTGCCGATCGGCGTCTCGGGTGTGCACGCGGTCCCGAACACCTTGCACTCCCACGGTTTGATCACGCCTTTGAGCACCTCACCGCACTGGCATGCCTTCGGATCTGCCACCCGCACACCCGGCATCGAGAAGCGCTGCTCGGCGTCGAACTCGGCGTAGTCGGGGTGAATTCCCAGTGCGCTCTGCGAGATGAATCCGAGCCCGCGCCACTCGAAGTGGGGTCGCAGCGCGAACGTCTGCGCGAGCAGCGCCAGGGCCTGCCCGTTTCCCTCGCTGCGCACGACCCGGCTGTACTGGTTCTCCACCTCGCACCGCCCGTCCCGGATCTGCCGCAGCAGCATGTGCACCGACGCGAGAATGTCGAGGGGCTCGAAACCCGCCACCACGATCGGTTTTCCGTACTTCTCCGGCACGAACCGGTACGGGCGCAGGCCCACCACGGTCGACACGTGGCCCGGCCCGAGGAACCCGGACAGGCGCAGATCCGGCGATTCGAGGATCGCCTTGATCGGGGGAACGATGGTGACGTGATTGCAGAACACCGAAAAGTTCGTCAGCCCCAGCTGTTTCGCACGCACGAGGGTCACCGCGGTGGACGGTGCCGTGGTCTCGAACCCGACCGCGAAGAACACCACCTGCTTGTCCGGGTCGTCGACCGCGATCTTGAGCGCGTCGAGCGGCGAATACACGAACCGCACATCGGCGCCGCGCGCCTTCGCTTCGAGCAGGTTGCCGCGCGATCCGGGCACCCGCATCATGTCCCCGAACGTCGTGAACACCACGCCGTCCTGCTCGGCCAGCCACATCGCGTCGTCGATGCGGCCCATCGGGATGACACAGACGGGACAGCCCGGTCCGTGCACCAGCTCCACCGACGGCGGCAGCAGATGTTCGATGCCGTGCCGGTAGATGGTGTGGGTGTGCCCACCGCACACTTCCATGAACTTGAACTCGTCCTCGGCGGCGAGATCGGTGATCGCAGCGACCAGGGCCCGGGCCGCAGCCGGGTCCCGGAACTCGTCGACGAATTTCATGGTGCCAACCCGCTTTCCCTCGTCGCCGTCATCTCGGCGTCGTGTCGATCTCCGAATTGGTGAACGCCTCGATCTCGTTGACGTAGTCGGCCCCCATCCGGCGCACCTGGTCGAGCGTCATCCGTGCTTCCGCCTCGTCGATGCGGGACATCGCGAATCCGACGTGCACCAGCACCCAGTCGCCGACCTGCAGGCCGGTGCCGGCGAGCAACCGGATGCTGATGGCCCGCTGCACCCCGTTGACGTCGACCTTCGCGAGATCCTGATCGGCGTCGAGGATGTCCACGATCCGTCCCGGAATTCCCAGACACACAACAGTTCTCCTCACGGTCAACAGATGCGTGGCAGCGGATCACCGACGAGCATGTCGACGATCCGGCTGCCCCCGAATGCGGTGCGCAGCGCGACGATGCCCTCCGGTTCCGCGAGGATCTCGCCGACGACCGCCGCGGCTTCGCCCCCGGCCTGCCCGCGCAGCGCGGCGAGCGCCGCGTCGGTCTCGTCCTCGGCGACCACCGCCACGAACTTGCCCTCGTTCGCCACGTACAGCGGGTCGATGCCGAGCAGGTCGCACGCACCGAGAACCTGCGGCCGGACCGGCAGTGCCTCCTCGTCGAGCACCACTGCGAATCCGGTGGCCTGCGCGAGTTCGTTGCACACGGTGCCGACGCCGCCGCGGGTCGCGTCGCGCATCCACCGGGTCGACGGGGCCGCCGCGAGCAGCGCCTCCACCATCCGGTGCACGGGAGCGGTGTCGGACGCGATGTCCGCCTCGAGCGCGAGTTCGCCGCGCGCGAGCAGCACCGCCATGCCGTGGTCGCCGATCGTGCCGGAGACGACGACCCGGTCGCCGGGCCGAACCAGGTCCGCGCCCAGACGACGGCCGTCGGGCACCACGCCCACGCCCGCGGTGCTGATGTAGAGCCCGTCGGCGGAACCCTTGCCGACGACCTTGGTGTCCCCGGTGACGATGTCGACTCCCGCGCCGGACGCCGCGGTCGCCATGTCGGCGACGATCTCCCGCAGCCGGGCGATCTCGAAGCCCTCCTCGATCACGAACGCCGCCGACAACCAGCGCGGCCGCGCGCCGGACACGGCGAGGTCGTTGACGGTGCCGTGCACCGCGAGGTGCCCGATCGATCCGCCCGGGAACTGCAGTGGCTTGACGACGTACGAATCGGTGGAGAACGCCAGGCGCTCCCCCACGCCGATCGACCCGACGGCAGCGTCGCCGAGCTGTTCGAGTTCGGCGTTGCGGAACGCGTCCACGAACACCGCATCGACCAGCGCCGCGGACGCCTTGCCCCCGGCCCCGTGGGAGAGGGTGACGACCGTGTCGAGCAGACGCGGGCGGCGGCGCCGGAACGCCTCGATCCGTTCCAGTACCCGGTCCTCGCGACCCGCGTCGGTGCTCACGTTCCGCCTCCGCCCGTCGACGTCTCGCGCGCGAGACGATCCTGCGCGATCTCCCACAGGCGGTATCCGAGCAGCGCGTGGCTCTCCTGGATGCGGTGGATGCTCTGCGAGCGGATCGTGAAGCAGTAGTCGAGGTCGTCGGAGACGGCCATCCGCCCGCCGTCGTGGCCGGCGAATCCGATGGTGAGCAGGCCGCGGAATCGCGCCTCGGCGAGGGCCGTCATGAGATCGTCCGAGTTGCCGGACGTGGACAGCGCGATCGCGATGTCGATCGGCCGGGCGTGGGCGATGATCTGCCGCGAGAAGATCAGGTCGAAACCGACGTCGTTGCCGAGGGCGGTGACCACGGCCTGGTCCGCGGCCAGGGACCAGGCGGGCACCGGCCGTCCGCGGGCGGGCCGGCTGAACAGGGACGCGAGGGTCGCGGCGTCGGTGGAGCTGCCGCCGTTGCCGAACGTGTAGAGCCGGCCGCCGCGTGCGAAGGACCGGGCCATCCGCTCCCCCGCGGATTCGAGTGCCGGTCCCCATTCGTCGATCGACGCCTGCTGCAACCGTGCGCTCTCCGCTGCCTTGCTGCGGGCGGACGCGGCGAGGTCGCGTAACAGCGGCGCGGCGTCGCGTTCGTCCGCCTCGATGAACGGATACAGGAAACTCGTCTGTTCCGGTTCGCTCACGGTGTCACCTCTCCCCCGGATCGGCAGTAGCGTCGAGCCGGGTTAGCGCCACGCCCCCGTGTACGACGAGAAGATCGTGCACGGCAACGGATTCCAGGATCGACACGTCGACGTGCTCCTCCCCGTCCGCGGTCCGCACGAGAGCGGTGGCGGTGTCGGCGCCGGGTGGGGCGACGACCTCCGCGAGCCTGCCCTCGTCGCTGCACGTCACGCACACCGCGTCGGTGTGGTCTTCTTCGAGCAGTCCGGGATGCTCGAAGACGACGTGGGTCAATTCCCACAGCAGGTGGTACATCAGCACGAATCGGCCGGTGGCCCACACCATCGGATCGTTCGAATCCACCCACAGCACGTGCGTGGCGGCCCCGGCGGGCGGGCGCGGTCCGGCACCGATCCAGATGGTGTCGGCTCCCCACGCCGCGGCGCGACGCACGATGTCGAGGACGTCGGGTTCATCCGCGGACGCGACGGCGAGGATCACGTCGCCCGGCCGCACCGCGACCCGGCACTGGGCCACCGGGTCCGGCTCGACCAGCGACACCGCCGGCAGCGCCCGCTTGCCCATGATCACCGGATGCACGAATTCCACGGCCACGTGGTGGGCGTGCGGTTCCCATTGCGGCGAGACCACCCACAGGGTCGCGCCCGCGTGGAATCGTCGCGCCAGCCCGAGCGCTGCGGTCGCCAGGTCCGCGGCGAGGTCCTCCCCGATCGGGTTCTCACCGATCGGCGGGTTCGATTGCTGTGTCGTCGATGTCATCGCCAACGTCCCGTCTGTGCCGGATCCGCTTCC
>NZ_JADZGH010000048.1:8854-19633 GCF_015865005.1 Rhodococcus sp. CX | reverse complement strand
ACCCCCACCTCGACCGCTACCCGCTCGCCGGGACGCACCGGACTCGGTGCTCCCGGCGAGCGGGTAGCGGTCGAGGTGGGGGTGATCGTCCAGGTACGCGGCGCCGTGTGCGGGAACGGTCGCGGGTTCGTCGACGGTGACCGCGGGACCGTCGAACGCGGCGGTGACCGCTGCGGCCAGCGCCGGAAGGGACGATGCGCCGCCGACGAGTACGAGCGCCTGCGGGGTGGCCGGGGCCGCGGCGCAGGTCCGGGCGGTGAACTCCGCGGCCTCACCGACCAGATCCGCGACCAGCTCGTCGAGTTCGGTGCGGGTGACCGTGACGGACACGCCCGGTCCGGCCTCGCCGATCTCGATGTGGGCGGTATCGCCGGCGGTGAGGGCTTCGAGGGCACCCAAGCAGCGCGCGGAAAGCAGTTCGTTGTCGACCGGCATGCGGGTGCGGACACCGTCCGTGGATCGGTGGACGTGGTCGAGGAGCCGTCCGGTGATCGTCTCGCCGCCGACTGCGTCGATGCGGTCGGTGTGCAGGATCCTGCCGTCGACCCGGTCGACGACCGACACACTCATCCCGGACGCGCCGACGTCGGCGATCGCGATCGCGCCGTCGGAGTCGGCGAGTCCGGTGGTGTGCAGGTAGGTGACGACCGCGGTCGTCTCCGGGATCAACCGGACGAGGCGGCCCTCCCGGTTCGCGGCGGCGCGGACGGAGTCGGCCTGTTCGGTGGTGCGGTAGGCGACCGTGACGACTTCGGGCGCCGGGATGTCGGCGATCTGCGTCGTCATCAGCGTGACCGCGTCGAAGACGAGGGCACCGAGGTCGCGATGATCGTGCGTGTCGGCTGTGAGTTCGCGGTATTCGGTGGTCCGGCCTTGCGGCGCGTCGATCACCAGCGCGGAACCCACCCCGGATGCTCCGGTGGAGATTCCCAGCGACGTGCGCATTGTTTACCTTCCGAGCGTGACCGGAGGCCAAGGAGCTCGTGTGCACCTCGATCGGTCACCGTATGGTCACGCTTCGTGTCTCTGTTATCCGAACGTAACAGAAGGACGGTACGACGCGCCGAGTACGAGTAAGCGCCCGGAAGCCTTGAGTGCTGGCACTCGCATGTATAGAGTGCTAGTGACACCGAGCGTCGGCCCGGCACCCGCGACGACGGGACCTCGCGCGGAGTCTGTGGTGACTGAACGAATCCGAGTCCGGGAGCACAAGTTTCCGGACCCAAGTACCCCTGAAAGTGGAGGGCTCATCGTGGCGAGCGTGAACATCAAGCCGCTCGAGGACAAGATCCTCGTCCAGGCCAACGAGGCCGAGACGACGACTGCCTCCGGCCTCGTCATTCCGGACACGGCGAAGGAGAAGCCCCAGGAGGGCACCGTCGTCGCCGTCGGCCCCGGCCGCTGGGACGAGGATGGCGACAAGCGCATCCCCCTGGATGTCAAGGAAGGCGACGTCGTCATCTACAGCAAGTACGGCGGAACCGAGATCAAGTACGCAGGCCAGGAGTACCTGATCCTGTCGGCTCGCGACGTGCTGGCCGTCGTCGCCAAGTAAGCCGCGTGCATTCCGCCCCGGAGTTCCTCAACGGACCCGGGGCGGAGTCCGTTCCGGAGAAATTCGACAGGAGTAGTCGGAGAACATGTCCAAGCAAATCGAGTTCAACGAGACCGCGCGGCGCGCGCTCGAGCGTGGCGTCGACCGCCTCGCCGACGCCGTCAAGGTCACGCTCGGCCCGCGCGGGCGGCACGTCGTGCTCGCCAAGGCGTTCGGCGGTCCGACCGTCACCAACGACGGTGTGAGCATCGCCCGCGAGATCGAGCTGGAGGATCCGTTCGAGAACCTCGGTGCCCAGCTCGTCAAGAGCGTCGCCACGAAGACCAACGACGTCGCCGGTGACGGCACCACCACCGCGACCGTCCTCGCCCAGGCCCTGGTCAAGGCCGGCCTGAGGAACGTCGCCGCGGGTGCCAACCCGATCGCGCTCGGCGCGGGTATCGCGAAGGGCGCCGACAAGGTCACGGAGGCGCTGCTCGCGCTCGCGACCCCGGTGCAGGGCAAGGAGGCCATTGCGCAGGTCGCGACGGTTTCGTCCCGCGACGAGGAGATCGGTGCGCTGGTCGGCGAGGCCCTCAGCACCGTCGGCGAGAACGGTGTCGTCACGGTCGAGGAATCCTCGACCCTGCACACCGAACTGGTCGTCACCGAGGGCGTTCAGTTCGACAAGGGCTACCTGTCGCCGTACTTCATCACCGACGTCGACGCTCAGCAGGCGGTTCTCGAGGACGCGCTGGTGCTGCTCTACCGCGAGAAGATCAGCTCGCTGCCGGACTTCCTGCCGCTGCTCGAGAAGATCGCCGAGTCCGGCAAGCCGGTCCTGATCATCGCCGAGGACATCGAGGGCGAGGCACTGTCGACGCTGGTCGTCAACGCGATCCGCAAGACCCTCAAGGCCGTTGCCGTCAAGGCGCCGTACTTCGGCGACCGCCGCAAGGCGTTCCTGGAGGACCTCGCCGTCGTCACCGCGGGCACCGTCATCAATTCCGATCTCGGCCTGACTCTCAAGGAAGCCGGGCTCGAGCTGCTCGGTTCCGCCCGCCGTGTCGTGGTGAGCAAGGACAACACCACGATCGTCGACGGTGCCGGCACCCCCGAGGCCATCGAGGAGCGCGCCGCCCAGCTGCGCCGTGAAATCGAGGCAACGGACTCGGACTGGGATCGGGAGAAGCTCGAAGAGCGCCTGGCCAAGCTCGCCGGCGGCGTTGCCGTCATCAAGGTCGGGGCGGCCACCGAGACCGACCTCAAGGAGCGCAAGTTCCGGGTCGAGGACGCGGTGAACGCCGCCAAGGCCGCCGTCGAGGAGGGCATCGTCCCCGGTGGTGGTTCGGCACTGGTGCAGGCGTCGCTCGAGCTCGCCGAGCTCGAGGCGTCTCTGTCGGGTGACGAGGCCACCGGTGTCGCCGTTCTGCGGACGGCGCTGTCGGCACCGCTGTTCTGGATCGCGGCCAACGCGGGGCTCGACGGCTCCGTCGTGATCTCCAAGGTCGCCGAGAGTCCGAAGGGTCACGGGTTCAACGCCGCGACGCTCACCTACGGCGACCTGCTCGCCGACGGTGTCGTCGACCCGGTCAAGGTGACGCGTTCGGCGGTCGTCAACGCCTCGTCCGTCGCCCGCATGGTGCTCACCACCGAGAGCGCGGTCGTCGACAAGCCCGAGGAGGCTGCCGACGCCGGCCACGGTCACGGTCACGCCCACTAGGCGACCGACACAGGTCACGCGATAGACACGAAGCCCCGCCCGGGACTCCCGGGCGGGGCTTCGTCGTCTGGTTCGAAACAGTCAAACAGCGATCTTGCGGCGCCTGTGTCGTGCGTACATCTCGCGCTCGGTCTCGGACATTCCTCCCCAGATGCCGTATGGCTCGGCGACATTGAGAGCATGCTCCCGGCACTGGGCGATCACCGGGCAGGCTCGGCACATCTCCTTGGCGCGGCTCTCCCGCTGGGCGCGAGCGCGTCCGCGCTCACCGTCCGGGTGGAAGAACATCGAGGAGTCCACGCCGCGACACAGGCCGTGCATCTGCCAATCCCAGATGTCCGCGTTGGGTCCGGGGAGGTGATGTGGTGCAGGCATGGTGGCACTCCTTTGCAGCATGCTCGCGTTGGTGCGAGCGGACCGTGGCCGGGAACCGCGTCCCGGCCGAGCATTCTTTCGAACACGGCCACCGTAAAAGCGCGGTGCAAATCACGTCAATACTTCCGTGACGTGGGAAATTCCATATCGCTCATCGCGAGAATTAACCTGCGAAATGTTTACTTCGGGGTCGATTCATGATTGGCTGTCGTTCGGCTCTGGCCTGCTGCGATGTCCTGGATGACCCCGGCAATTCCTCCGATGTGCCGTTCACCTGCTGTTTTGTAGGCCGTCCCGTTCTTCCGGCCGCCGCTTCGGCCGCATCTTCCGTGAAATCCCGAGTCCGGCAGCGTACATGCACCCTGTTTGAAATTAACGGACTGTAAACGGCCGACGAATGGCGCACGAAGACCGGAATTCGCAGTCGATATATTTGCGCTCCCGGTGCTTGTTTCTCGCCCGTAGGGGACCGGGGATGTCCGGTCGCGACGATGATGCAATGATTTCGGCGTGTCCGCGACCGTTGCATCTGCGCGCCCGTCCGCTGTCCCCGCCGAGGACGCACTCTCCGCCGAGGATGCGGTCCTGACGGCTGCGGCGTTCGGGGACAGGCCGGGCACGAGTCCGCTGCCTGCCGCGACCGATCCTTACCGGCGATGGCTCCGCGCGGTCGCTCTGGGCGGCCAGGGCTTCTACAGCGGTGCCCGGGCGGAACTGGCGCGACTGCAACGCGAGGTCACGGAAGGCCCCCTGGCGTCCCTCGCGGCGAGCACCGAGGCCTCGCTGTTACGTCAGCTCGGATGGCACCGGCAGGCCGCGACGCACGACGGTCGCGCGTTCGCTCTGGCCCGCGCGGCCGTTCCGCGGCTTCCGGAGGACACGACCCGCATCGTCGAAGCGCAGTGCGATGCCCTGACCGGCCTGGCCGCCGATGCGCTCGGGTGCGGCCGCCTCGACCTGTCGCGGCGGCTGCTCGCACAGTGCGCGGACCTGCTGAGGGCCGCCGGGGACGACGCCGCTGCCGGGACCTTCTGGCGGCAGCGGATCAGGCTGCACTGGGTGACGGCGGAAACCGCGCTGGCCTCCGGCGATTTCGGGACCGCGAAGCAGCACGCCGCGCAGGCCTCCGCCCTGGCCGACCGGAGCCCGTCCGTGCGGCACCGGGTGAAATCCGACCTCCTGCGCGCGGCGTCGGCGACCGGCGACCCCGACCTCGGGCCGGCGCGTGTGCTCGCCGCCGGCGTGTCCGAGCGTTGCGCGGAACACGGCCTGGTGCCGCTGCGCTGGGCGGCGGCGATGCTGGCACACGGAATCGGTGCCGTGCCCGGCGCAGATCACGTGCGGGACGAATGTGCCCAGGTCGTGACCTGTCGCGGAGGCCGGTTCGCGACGATCCGAAACTAGTTCTGCCAGGGCGAATCGGAGTTGTCCGGGCATGTCGTTAGGCTGGTGGCGTTCCACCGTCAGTGGAAGCACTCCCGGGCGGGGACGTGCCACTTGTAACACCAGGACATACGCAATCGATGACTGTTATGGGTGAGGAGTTGGACTCGGCAGTCGCTGCGGCTTCGCAAGGCGATCGGGCTGCCCTCGCCCAGGTTCTCGCAAGCATCCGACCCCTGGTCGTGCGGTACTGCCGGGCAAGGGTCGGGTCTGCGGAGCGCGGCCAGCACTCCGCGGACGACGTGGCGCAGGAGGTATGCCTGGCTGTGATGACGGCGCTGCCGCGATACCAGGACCAAGGACGGCCCTTCATGGCGTTCGTCTACGGGATCGCAGCGCACAAGGTCGCCGACGCGCATCGGAGTACCGCCCGTAATCGGTCGGACCCGGTCGCTGACGTTCCCGAAGTGATGTCGCTGGAAGACAGCCCGGAAGAACATGCGCTCAACGCGGAGATGAGCCGGCAGATGAAAGACCTGCTCGGAACGCTCCCGGAGAAGCAACGCGAGATCCTGATCATGCGGTTGGTGGTGGGGTTGTCGGCGGAGGAGACGGCAGCCGCAGTTGGAAGTACGGCGGGGGCCGTTCGAGTGGCTCAACACCGAGCCATCGCCCGACTCAAGAAGGAAGTGACGAGAGCAGGTGAGAGGAATGGGTAGGAAGCGCGGTGACGACGACTTCCACGCTGATCTCGCCGACGACGGCACCCCGGTGGACATCGCGGCCGTGCGTCGTGATGATGCCCTCATCGACGCGATCTCCGGTGACGGTCCGGTAACGACGGAATCGGCCGAAGAGTACGAACTTGCCACGCTGCTGGCGGGATGGCGCGCGGAGATCCTCTCCGAGCCGTTACCGGCCGGCCCCGATCTCGACGAGATCGTCGCCGCGGTCCATCGTGAAATCGATGCCCGCGATGCCGAGACGGCCGGTCGAGCGCGCTCCCGCACCCAGCTTCGCCTGCTGCGCCCTATCGCCGGAGCCGCTGCCCTCGTCGCGATAGCTGTCGGCGGTGCGGCGGCCGTGTCCTACGGCGCCGAACCGGGTGACCCGCTCTGGGGCGTCAAGGAAGTCGTTTTCAGCGAGCAGGCGCAGAGCACCGTCGCGCGGATCGATACGACGTCGAGTCTCGAGCAGGCCGAGCGTGCACTCGCCGCCGGCGACACCGAGGTCGCCAAGCAACTGCTCGAATCGGCGCAGGTCCGATCCAGCGATGTCGTCGACGCCGGTCAACGGGACGAACTGGGCGACTGGCTGCAGCGACTGTCGGACGAACTGAGCAAGCTCGTGCCGGTCCCGCTGCCGGGTCTGCCGGTACCGGCACCGGCACCGGCCCCGGTCCCCGCGCCGGTGCCACCGGCGACGGTCCCACAGTCCGACGCCGCGGTGCCTCCGCAGACACCCGGCACGACAGGGCAGGGAACCCCGTCGGGCACCCCCTCGGACGCCGCGACGCAACCGTCCCCATCCCCGTCCTCGTCGCCCGACCCGACGATCCTGAACCAGCCGACGACGCAGCCGTCGGTGCCGACGGTCGAGCCGAGCACTCGCCCGACGACCACGCAGCCGCAGACGCAGCCGCCGCCGAGCACCCAGCCGAGCACGCAGCCGCAGACGCCGTCCACCACGAATCCGCCCACCACGACCGCGTCGGCCTCGGCATCGACGACGTCTCTCGAGCAGCAGTCGATCAGCGCGCCGGTGGGTACACCGGGTACGCGCTCGGAAGAGACCACGGAAGTGCCCTGACGGTCACCTCGACGTGAAACGCGGCGCCGGCACACTCTCGGGTGTGCCGGCGCCGCGTTTCGTCGTGTTCGGGTGACGTGCTCAGGAATCGAAGCCGTACGGGTCCGCGGGAAGTGCCTCGTTCATCGACGCATCCGCATACCCGCGGCAGTAGTCCCACGTCACGTACGCCTCGGGCGAGGGATCGTATGCGGGCTCGTGCGGCCGGACCGTCCCGTCCACGAGGAGCTGCAGCAGGTTCGCGCGCAGCATGTCCCAGTCGTGGTAGTGGTCCTGGTGGCAGTCCTCACAGCAGACGACGAGACCGCGGACCCCACGCGGGGCCAGCAGTGCCTCGTAGACGGCGAGGTCCGCAAGGTCCTCTTCGACCGCCAACCGCTCCGAGGGGTCCAGCGGCTGACCCGGCTCGATCGCGTCCAGCGCGGCCGACGGGTCGTCGGGATCTCCGGCGAAGGGGTCCGGTGGAAGACCCGGAGGTAACTGATCACGCACGACACCCACGGTACGCAGTGCGGTGGGGTCTGCGCCAGCCGTAGCGGTGGACACGCCGACGAACAGGGCCCTGTGGTCCTTGTGGAGCGGGGCCGCCGGCCCCGGGCAAGGGTGCGGGCTGCGGCAGTGCGGATTGCGGCAAACGATACGATGGGGAGGTGAGCGTACCGGCTGCCTCGGACCGCCCGGGGAATATTCGTACCGCTCACGACATTGTTGGTCACGGCATTGCTGCTCACGACGCCGGCGCCTCGTCGCCGCTCCGTCGTCCGCGACAGCGTCGTTTCACGCTCAGAAACCTGTCGGGCCGGAAATCGTCCGGACCCGCACCGTATCGACTGGCATGGAGGGTCCGAACCGCATGAGTAGTACCGGAGGGCACGTGCACACCGGCGGCGACGACCCGAACAAGGTCGCGATGCTGGGCCTGACCTTCGACGACGTGCTGCTGCTCCCCGCGGCGTCCGATGTCGTCCCGAGCCAGGTGGACACGTCGAGCCAGTTGACGCGCGAGATCCGCCTGCGCATCCCGCTGGTCAGTTCCGCGATGGACACCGTCACAGAGTCGCGCATGGCGATCGCCATGGCCCGTGCCGGCGGCATGGGTGTGCTGCACCGCAACATGTCCGCAGAGGTCCAGGCCGCGCAGGTCGAGACCGTCAAGCGTTCCGAGGCCGGCATGGTCACCGACCCGGTCACCTGCAAGCCGACCGACACCCTCGCCGAGGTGGACGCCATGTGCGCCCGCTTCCGGATCTCGGGTCTGCCGGTCACCGACGACGACGGCCTGCTCGTCGGCATCATCACCAACCGCGACATGCGGTTCGAGGTCGACCAGAACCGGCCGGTCGCCGAGGTCATGACCAAGGCACCGCTCGTCACCGCACGCGAAGGGGTCAGTGCCGAGGCCGCGCTGGGGCTGCTGCGCCGTCACAAGATCGAGAAGCTCCCGATCGTCGACGGACAGGGCAAGCTCACCGGTCTCATCACCGTCAAGGACTTCGTCAAGACCGAGCAGCACCCGAACGCCACCAAGGACCGCGACGGCCGCCTGCTGGTCGGCGCGGCCGTCGGTGTCGGCGACGACTCGTGGACCCGCGCGATGCTGCTGACGGACGCCGGCGTCGACGTTCTCGTCGTCGACAGTGCCCACGGTCACTCGGCCGGCGTGCTGTCGATGATCTCCAAGCTCAAGGCGGAGGTCGGCGACCGCGTCCAGATCATCGGCGGCAACGTCGCGACCCGCGCCGGGGCGGCTGCCCTCATCGAGGCGGGCGTCGACGCGGTCAAGGTCGGTGTCGGACCCGGCTCGATCTGCACCACCCGTGTCATCGCCGGTGTCGGCGCACCCCAGATCACCGCGATCCTCGAGGCCACCGCTGCGGCCGCACCGCACGGCATCCCCGTGATCGCCGACGGTGGCCTGCAGTTCTCCGGCGACGTCGCGAAGGCCCTCGCGGCCGGTGCGTCGACGGCGATGCTCGGTTCGCTGCTCGCCGGCACGGCCGAGTCCCCCGGTGAGCTGATCCTCGTCAACGGCAAGCAGTTCAAGAGCTACCGCGGAATGGGTTCGCTGGGCGCGATGCAGTCGCGTGGCGAGGCCAAGTCGTATTCGAAGGACCGGTACTTCCAGGACGACGTCCTCTCCGAGGACAAGCTGGTCCCCGAGGGTATCGAGGGCCGGGTCCCGTTCCGTGGCCCGCTGCAGCAGGTCACCCACCAGCTCATCGGCGGCCTGCGGGCGGCGATGGGATACACCGGGGCGGCCACGATCGAGCAGCTGCAGTCGGCGCAGTTCGTGCAGATCACCGCTGCAGGGCTCAAGGAGAGCCACCCGCACGACATCACGATCACCGCGGAGGCACCGAACTACGCGGCCCGGTAGCCGCACGTTCGAATCACGCCGGTCGGTTCTCCCGTCTCGTCCGCGAGGGGAGAACCGGCCTCACACGAGAAAGGGGCGCGCGTGCGCGACCTCGTTGAAATCGGCATGGGCCGCACCGCCCGGCGCACCTACGAGCTGGACGACATCGACATCGTGCCGTCCCGCCGGACGCGGTCTTCCAAGGAGGTGTCGACGGCCTGGCAGATCGATGCCTACCGATTCGACATCCCGGTGCTCGCGCATCCCACCGACGCGCTGGTCTCGCCGAAGTTCGCCGTCGAGCTCGGCAAGGCCGGCGGTCTGGGCGTCATCAACGGTGAAGGTCTGTGGGGCCGGCACGAGGACGTCGAGTCGGAGATCACCAAGCTCGTCGAGCTCGCCGAGACGAACCCGGATCCCAGCGCCGCGGTGGCCTACCTGCAGAAGCTGCACGCGGCTCCGCTGCGCCCCGAGCTGCTCGCCGCGGCGGTCGGTGAGGTGCGGGACGCGGGCGTGACGACGGCGGTGCGGGTCAGCCCCCAGAATGCGCGTGCGCTGACCCCCGACCTGATCAAGGCGGGCATCGACCTGCTGGTCATCCAGGGAACGATCATCTCCGCCGAGCACGTCGCGCACGGCGAGGACGAGCCGCTCAACCTCAAGACGTTCATCTCCGAGCTGGACGTGCCGGTCGTGGCCGGCGGTGTGAGCGATCACCGCACGGCTCTGCACCTGATGCGTACCGGCGCGGCCGGTGTCATCGTCGGCTACGGCTCGACGGCCGGTGCCACGACCACCAGCAGCGCTCTCGGCATCGGGATCCCGATGGCCACCGCGATCGCGGACGCCGCCGCGGCCCGTCGCGACTACCTGGACGAAACCGGTGGCCGCTACGTGCACGTCATCGCGGACGGTGACATCGAGACCGCCGGTGACCTGGCGAAGGCCATCGCGTGCGGTGCCGACGCGGCCGTGCTCGGTGCGCCGCTGGCGGTGTCCGCCGAGGCGCCCGGTCGCGGCTGGTACTGGCCGTCCGTCGCGGCGCACCCGTCCATGCCGCGTGGGTCCGTGTTGCAGGTCGAGGTCGACGACGAGCGTCCCGGCCTGGACCGGGTGCTGGGCGGGCCGTCGGACGACCCGTACGGTTCGCTGAACCTCGTCGGCGGGCTGCGCCGGGCGATGGCGAAGTCCGGTTACTCGGACCTCAAGGAATTCCAGAAGGTGGGTCTGTCGGTTCGCGCCTGACAGGTTTCTCCGCTTCCGGTGGCCGGATGTCGGATCGGTTCGTGTGTCACGGGCCGACTCGGCGTCCGGCCGTCGTCGTTCACGGGAGCAGCGCGGCCGCCGACCTGCGGTTTCCGCTACGCGCGGTAACAGTTAGGTAATCCTTGTGGCAGCTGTCACAGACCCGGGGTGCATACTGGCGAGTAACAACCAGTTTCACGGGTGGAGGTACTCCGATGGGTAGGCAGCGCGCGACGGACTACGACGTCCTCATCGTCGGCTCGGGCTTCGGTGGCAGCGTCACGGCGCTGCGGCTCGTGGAGAAGGGCTACCGGGTCGGTGTTCTCGAAGCGGGCCGGCGGTACGCGGACGCGG
>NZ_JADZGH010000048.1:0-8844 GCF_015865005.1 Rhodococcus sp. CX | reverse complement strand
CCAGCGCGTGCACCTGCTGCGTGACTGCCTCATCCTCGCCGGCGCCGGCGTGGGCGGCGGATCCCTCAATTACGCGAACACCCTCTACAAGCCGCCCGCCTCGTTCTTCGAGGACAGGCAGTGGGCGCACATCACCGACTGGCACGACGAACTCTCGCCCTACTACGACCAGGCCCGCCGGATCCTCGGCGTCGTCACGAACCCGCACATGACACCCGCCGACGAGGTGATCAAATCCGTCGCCGAGGACATGGGCGTCGGCGACACGTTCATCCAGACGCCGGTCGGCGTCTACTTCGGCGAACCCGGCCGCACCGTCGCCGATCCCTATTTCGGTGGCGTCGGACCCGACCGCACCGGCTGCATCGAATGCGGCGAGTGCATGACCGGCTGCCGGCACGGCGCGAAGAACACCCTCGTGAAGAACTACCTGGGCCTCGCCGAGAAGGCCGGCGCCGAGATCGTCCCGATGACCACGGTCACCGACCTGCGGGAAACCCCGGACGGCAGCTGGGAGGTCGTCACCGAACGCACCGGAGCGTGGCGACGCAAGAACCGGCGCACCTACACCGCCGGGCACGTCGTGCTCGCCGCCGGCACCTGGGGCACGCAACACCTGCTGCACCATCTCAAGGACACCGGCGCGCTGCCGAAACTGTCGGACCGGCTCGGCGAACTGACCCGCACCAACTCCGAGTCGATCGTCGGCGCCGGGAAGATGAAGGTCGACCCGAACATGGACCTGACCCGCGGTGTCGCGATCACCTCGTCCTTCCACCCGACCGCCGACACCCACATCGAACCGGTCCGCTACGGCAAGGGCTCGAACGCGATGGGTCTGCTGCAGACCCTCATGACCGACGGTGGGGGCCGCACCCCGCGGTGGATGAAGTTCCTCCTCCAGGTCGCGAAGAACCCGGTGCAGATGGCGCGGATGCTGTCGGTCAAGGACTGGAGCGAGCGGACCATCATCGCGCTGGTCATGCAGAACCTCGACAACTCCATCACGACCTACACCAAGAAGGGCCTCTTCGGCCGCCGCAAGGTCACCAGCAAGCAGGGCCACGGCGAGCCGAATCCCACCTGGATTCCCGCGGGTAACGAGGCCACCCGACGCATCGCCGAGAAGATCGACGGCATCGCCGGCGGCACCTGGGGCGAGATCTTCAACATCCCGCTCACCGCGCACTTCCTCGGCGGCGCGGTCATCGGCAGCGACCCCGACCACGGCGTCATCGACCCCTACCACCGCGTCTACGGCTACCCGACGCTCAGCGTCGTCGACGGGGCGGCCGTCTCCGCGAACCTCGGGGTGAACCCGTCGCTGACGATCGCCGCGCAGGCCGAACGGTCCGCGGCACTGTGGCCGAACAAGGGCGAGGACGACGTGCGTCCCGCGCAGGGCGAGCCCTACCGTCGGCTGAACCCGATCGTCCCGAAGAACCCGGTGGTGCCGGCGGGTGCCCCCGGCGCGCTGTCGCTGCCGATCGTCGAGATCCGCAGCGGTTCGGATGCCGGCGTGGCCTGACCGGCGTTCGTGTGACGTGGACCGCCGCTTAGACTGTTCGGGTGTCGCAAACCCAGCAGTCCAAGCCGGTCCTCGTCATCGACTTCGGAGCCCAGTACGCGCAGCTGATCGCTCGCCGCGTCCGGGAAGCGAAGGTGTACTCGGAGGTCGTGCCGCACACGGCGACCGTCGAGGAGATCGCGGCCAAGGAGCCGCTCGCGGTCGTGCTGTCCGGCGGCCCGTCCAGCGTGTACGAGGAGGGTGCTCCCCAGCTCGACCCGAAGCTGTTCGACCTGGGCGTGCCGGTCTTCGGTATCTGCTACGGCTTCCAGGCGATGGCCCAGGCCCTCGGCGGCACGGTCGCACACACCGGCAGCCGTGAGTACGGCCGCACCGAGATGTCGGTGAGCGGCGGCGTCCTGCACGAAGGTCTGCCCGCGACGCAGCCCGTGTGGATGAGCCACGGCGACGGCGTGACAGCCGCACCCGAGGGCTTCGAGGTCACCGCGTCCAGCGCGGGCGCACCGGTCGCGGCCTTCGAGGACCGGGCCCGCCGGCTCGCCGGCGTCCAGTACCACCCGGAGGTTCTGCACTCGCCGCACGGCCAGCAGGTGCTCAGCCGCTTCCTGCACGAGATCGCCGGCATCCCCGGCGCGTGGACGGCCGCGAACATCGCCGAGTCGCTCATCGCCCAGGTCCGCGAGCAGGTCGGCGACGGCAAGGCCATCTGCGGTCTGTCCGGCGGTGTCGATTCCGCTGTCGCCGCCGCGCTCGTGCAGCGCGCGATCGGTGACCGCCTCACCTGCGTGTTCGTCGATCACGGCCTGATGCGCGCCGGTGAGCGTGAGCAGGTCGAGAAGGACTTCGTCGCGGCGACCGGAGCCCGGCTGGTGACGGTCGACGCCTCCGAGACGTTCCTGCGCGAACTGGCCGGAGTGTCCGACCCGGAAACCAAGCGCAAGATCATCGGCCGCGAGTTCATTCGCAGCTTCGAGGGTGCGGTCTCCGAGGTGCTCGGTGAGAGCGCCGCACACGGCGAGACCATCGACTTCCTCGTGCAGGGCACGTTGTACCCGGACGTCGTCGAATCCGGTGGCGGCGCCGGCACCGCGAACATCAAGAGCCACCACAACGTCGGCGGTCTGCCGGAGGACCTGCAGTTCGAGCTCGTCGAGCCGCTGCGCCTGCTGTTCAAGGACGAGGTCCGCGCGGTCGGCCGCGAACTGGGTCTGCCCGAGGAGATCGTCGGACGCCAGCCGTTCCCCGGCCCGGGCCTGGGCATCCGCATCATCGGTGAGGTCACCCAGGAACGCCTCGAAATCCTGCGTCACGCGGATTCCATTGCGCGCGAAGAGCTCACGGCCGCGGGTCTCGACGGTCAGATCTGGCAGTGCCCGGTCGTGCTCCTCGCCGACGTGCGCAGCGTCGGTGTGCAGGGCGACGGACGCACCTACGGTCATCCGATCGTGTTGCGCCCGGTCTCGAGCGAGGACGCAATGACCGCGGACTGGACCCGCCTGCCGTACGAGACGCTCGAGCGCATCTCCACCCGCATCACCAACGAGGTCGCCGAGGTCAACCGCGTCGTCCTCGACGTGACCAGCAAGCCGCCGGGAACGATCGAGTGGGAGTGATCCTCCCGTAGCAGCGACTGTGCCCCTCGGATTCCGAAGGAGAGATCCTTCGATCCGAGGGGCACAGTGCTTTTCGGAGGTGCGGTGGATTCAGTTCTTCCGGCGGGACCGTTTGCCGGGGGCGAACAGGAGGGCCGCGCCCACCGCCACGGCGACGGCCACGAACACCCAGCGGAACTCGACATTCGCGATCGGGTCCAGGGAGAACGGGCCGATCAGCGCCCACCCGCTGACCGCCAGAGCGGCGATCGCGGCCAGGAGCAGCAGGATCGACGGGCCCCGCCGACGCGAGCAGGTCGCCTCGGTGTCGTCGGAGCCGGATCCGGTGTAGTCGGTGTCGAAGTCAGCCACGGTGCACCTCCGAGTTTCCGAAAGCGGTATCGATGTCGAGGGTCAGGACGGGTCCCTTGCGGCCGTCGGCGCCGGCGTCGAAGCCCTGCGTGGGGCACGGCGAGGACGCGCGTTCGGTGCACGTGATGTCGACGTCCAGGTTCGGCGGCAGGAGGATCCGGGAGTTGCCGAACCGGGTCTCCACCGCGACGGTGCGGTCCTCGGTGAGCGTGAGATTGCGCAGATCGAGCTCGAGCTCGCCCATCTGGACCGCGTACTCCGGCTGCAGCTCGGCGGCCGTGCGGGGGGCGTACTGTTGCGGACCCCACCGCGAGGTGTCGATCGGGCCGACCAGCGACGCGAGCACCACGAATCCGATGAGCGGACCGGTCACCACCAGCAGGCCGTGGCCGCGGTGCAGAAACGCGCCGAGCAGCAGTCCCAGCCCGATGACGGCGAGAGCGATCGCCCCGATCCGGGCCGGCGTCAACCATTCCATGCCGGTAGCGGCGGCGACCGCTGCGGCCGCGGCGGCGGCCAGCACCGCCAGGCCAAGTATCGTCGTCGTCAACCGCGACCGCGGCTGCTTCCGATCCGGCACGGGTGTCCGGATCGGTGCCGGTTCGGGAAGATCCCACGCGAACGGGGCGACGCCGAGCGGATCCCAGGACGGAGGCGTCGCCGTCGCGCCGAACGGATCCGGGGCGGGCTGTGCGGGATCGGCGGGCGGTGCCGACTCGTTCGCGCTGCCGGTCGTCTCGGACGTCGCGGCGTCCTTCTTGATCCAGAAGTTCGGGTCCGCCGGTGCCGGTCCGGGAGTGGGAGCCGCCCCTGCGGCGAACGGTTGCTGCGCGAACGGGGCCTGTGTGAACTGGGACGGGGCATACGGCGCCTGCGGGACCGAGAAGTCCGGGAACGGATTCTGCTGGAAGGCCACCGATCCCGGCGGGGGCGGCAGGACCGGAGGTTCCGGCTTGCGCAGGTAGAGCAACCACAGACCCCCGAGCATCAGCATCAGGCTGAGGAATCCGGAACCGCCCAGGCCGGCGCCCACCGGGCCGAGCGCACTCGCGGCCACCGCAAGTGCCACCAGCAGGACGATCACCTTGGTGTTCGAGTCGGCGCTGTGGCCCCGCCCGACGAGAGACTCGACGGGGGAGACGGGATCGCCGTAGCGATTGAGCAGGACCCAGCACGCCAGGTACAGGACGATGCCCGCGCCACCGAAGATGGTGGAGACCACGAACGCGACCCGGATCAGTACCGGATCGACGCCGTACCGAACTCCGATGCCGGCGCACACGCCGGCGACGTGGCCCTGATCGGGCAAGCGCACCGGACGGGTGCGCCACATGTCCGAAAGCTGCTCGGGGAAGCTGCGCGAGTTCATGGACTCATCCTGTCGCCCGCGCGGCGCCCGCACATCAGGGGCGAACCCTGATCTTCGAGCCCCGCAGCAGCCTCCGGGATCAGGGTCGGTCCCCGATGCCGGGGTGCCGAGCGCGTGCCAGTATCGAATATGTGCAACCGGTAGCCAACCTTCCCGTGCCCGTCCCCCGACTCGAACGCCGCGTCGCCGGCCGCGTCGTGGGCGGCGTGGCCGGTGGTCTCGCCGACCATCTCGGCGTGGACGTGATGAAAGTCCGGGTCGCGTTCGCGGTACTCGCAGCGCTCGGGGTCGGCATCGTCGCGTACGGCCTGCTGTGGGCGTTCGTGCCGCAGGGTTCCGACACCGAGCCGCCATCGCCCACCGAGCGTCGCCGCGCGCTGGGTCTGGCGGTCATCGGGCTGGCCCTGGGCGCCGGGCTGTCGTGGCTGCTGAACGGGGGCGCGGCGTCGGTGATCGCGCCGATCGTCGTGGTCGCGGTGGGTGCCGCCCTGGTGTGGCGGGAGTTCGACGTCGACGGGCCGCGGTCGGTCCTCGGGCTGCCGGCCAAACCCACCGTCCTGACATGGGCGCGGGTTCTCGGCGGCCTGACCCTGATCGTCACCGGACTCGGCGTCGTGTTTCTCGCCCAGGTCGACGTCGCTGCATTGCGGTCGTCCCTGCTCGCGGTGGTGGTGACCCTCGTCGGCGCCGGGCTGCTGTCGGTGCCGCTGTGGGTTCGCATGTGGCGAGCGCTCGAGCAGGAACGCGCAGCCCGCGTCCGCAACGAGGAACGCGAGGAGATCGCCTCGCACCTGCACGATTCGGTGCTGCAGACCTTGGCGCTCATCCAGAAGCAGGCCGGTGACGCGCAGGAAGTGGTGCGGCTGGCCCGCAGCCAGGAACGGGAACTGCGGCGCTGGCTGTTCGGCGGCGGGGAGAGTCCCCGCACCAGCCTCGCCGAGGCACTGCGCACCATCGCCGGTGAGGTGGAGGATCAGCACGGGGTGTCCGTCACGCCGGTGATCGTCGGGGACGTCGCACCCGGCGACGACGACGACCTGACCGCCGAATCGTTCACCGCGGTGCTGGGGGCGACCCGCGAAGCACTCGTCAACGCCGCCAAGCACGCCGGAGTGGACAGCGTCGATCTGTTCGCCGAGGCCGAGCCGAACGAGGTGAGCGTGTTCGTCCGCGACCGCGGGACGGGCTTCGACCCGGATCTGGTCCCGGAGGACCGGCAGGGGCTGGCCAAGTCGATCCGGGCGCGGATCGAGCGGCGCGGCGGCCGGGTGGTGGTGAAGTCGGAGCTCGGCAAGGGCACCGAGATCCGGATCCACATGCCCCGCGGCGGTGCGGTGCCGGGGACGGGCTCGCCCCTAGAGTGGCAGGAGGCCGAACCCCAACCCGAGGAGCACACGCAGTGACGTCGAACGGCGCCCCAACTTCACAGTCCTTCCGTGTCTTTCTGGTCGACGACCACGCCGTGTTCCGTTCCGGGGTGCGTACCGAGCTGGGGCGCGAGGCGGACATGGAGATCGTGGGTGAGGCCGGCGGTGTCGCCGAGGCGGTCGCCGGGATCGACGCGACCCGCCCCGATGTCGTGCTGCTCGACGTGCACATGCCCGACGGGGGAGGCGTCGCGGTGCTCAGCCGCATCGCACCCGGGCCCGTGTGCCTGGCGTTGAGCGTGTCCGACGCGGCCGAGGACGTGATCGCGGTGATCCGGGCCGGCGCCCGCGGATACGTCACCAAGACGATCTCGGGCACCGAACTGGCGGATGCGGTGCGGCGGGTGGCCGGCGGCGACGCGGTGTTCAGCCCGCGCCTGGCGGGATTCGTGCTGGATTCGTTCACCGGACGGTCCAACGTCCCGGAGCCGCCGCTGGACCCTGAACTCGACTCGCTGACCCCGCGCGAGCTCGAGGTGCTGCGGCTGCTCGCGCGCGGTTACACCTATCGGGAGATCGCCGAGGAACTGGTGATCTCGGTCAAGACCGTCGAGACCCACGCGTCGAACGTGCTGCGCAAGACCCAGCAGTCGAACCGGAACGCGCTGACCCGCTGGGCGCACCATCGCCGGATCGACTGAAAGCTGTTCAGCCCACCGCCACGGCGATGATCACCGCGACCACGAGTGCGAACACGATCAGCGCGACCATCGCCGCCATCGCCAGCGGCGCGTATGCGACGAGCCGTTCCTTCGGGTCTTGCGGCACAGGCTCTTTCGGGAGCAGCCGGTCCCACAGTTCGGCGGGCCGGGGAATCCCACGCGAGGGCCCGCGCGAAGGCGACACCGGCGGAGGTGCCGGCCGGTCCACGAACGAGCTGCGGGACCGGGTTCCGGCGATCGGTGTGGACCGCTGGGCCCACACGGGAATCGAGCCGTCCTCGGCCAGGATCGGACGTCCGCGCAGCAGTGCGGGATTCGTGCCCGGACCGAGGACGACGGCGGCGAGCCGGTCGCGGGCCTGCGCCATCGTCGGACGGCGGGCGGGGTCGGGTTCGAGCATGGAGAGCAGGACGTCGGTGAGGGGGCCGGTCCGGGTCGGCGGGATGATCTCGGCGCGGGCTACGCGGTGCAGCAATGCGATCGAGTCGGCTTCGAAACCGAACGGGGGCTGGCCCTCGAGGATCGTGTAGAGGGTCGCGCCGAGGGAGAACACGTCGCTGGCTTCGGTGGGATCGTTGCCGCGCGCCACCTCGGGCGCGAAGTAGGCGGGGGTACCGGCGATCACACCGGACTGATCGGAATCGCCGCTCGCCAGGGCGATGCCGAAGTCGCTGATCTTCACGATGCCGAGTTCGTGGCCGCGTTCGGCGACGAGGATGTTGCCGGGTTTGATGTCGCGGTGGATGATGCCCGCCGCGTGTGCGGCGGCCAGGGCGTCGGCCACGTCCGCCCCGATCTGCGCGACCTCGTACGGGGGCAGGGTCTCGACGGTGTTCAGCACCTGGGCGATGCTGCGGGAGGGCAGGTATTCCATGACCAGCCACGGTTCGCCGGCGTCGAGGGCCACGTCGTACATCCCGATGGCGTGCTCGTGCGCGAGCTGCGCGGCGATCCGCCCCTCGCGCAGTGTGCGGCGGCGTACCTCGTCGGCGGCCTCCGGCTGCAGGTCCACGGTGGAGACGACCTGTTTGACGGCGACGTCGCGCCCGAGGCGCGTGTCGTGGGCGAGCCACACGGCGCCCATCCCGCCGCCGCCGAGCTTGGAATCGAGCCGGTAGCGACCGGCCACCAGGTGGTCCGGGCCGACAACCCTACCTACTCGTTCCTGTTTCGACACCTTCACGAGAGTAGTGGATGCGAGGGGTCTTTCTGCGCTTGACGGGCCGCCCCAAGATCATGTGTACTGGAAAGGTTCGAAAGTATGTTCGATAGTTGTGACTGAACCACGTCTTCCCCGTGGTGTCGGTGGGCCGTGTTCCCGCGGCCGGCAGATGACGAAGGGGTGCATGTGGGTGAGCTCGCCGAGTTTCCGCTCGACGGTGTGGAAAGACCGTCCCGGCAGGAGCGGATCCAGTCGCTGCGCCGGCGGATGGCCGCGATACCCGCGCGCGGGGAGGTGGAACGGGCCGCCCCCGCCGACGCACCCGCCGACCGGTTGCTCCCGGTCCCGGAACCGCTCGCCGATGTGCTGCCCCAGGGTGGTCTGGTCCGTGGCTCCGTCGTATCCGTCTCCGGCGCCACGTCGTTGCTGATCGGTGTTCTCGCCTCGGTGACCGCTGCGGGAGGGCACGCCGCCGTGATCGGCCACCGCCGGCTGAGTCTGCTCGCCGCCGCGGAAATGGGAGCGCAGTTGCAGCGGGTGGCGGTGATTCCCGATCCCGGACCCGATCCGGTGGAGATCGCGGCCGTCCTGCTCGACGGCATGGACCTGGTGATCCTCGGTCTCGGCGGAATCGCGGTGCCGTCGTCGCGAACCCGGGCCGTGACCGCCCGCGCCCGCAGCAAGGGGGCGGTGCTGGTCGTCGTCGACGGCCGGTGGGAGGGGGCGCAGGTT
>NZ_JADZGH010000047.1:0-6673 GCF_015865005.1 Rhodococcus sp. CX | reverse complement strand
CGTCGCCATGCAGGTTGCTGCTCAGGCCAGCCGGCAGGGACAGCACCGTCTAGCTCAGGACCTTAAAGCTGCCATTGAAGCATCGCGTTCCAACGGACCCGCACACAACGTCACCTCCATCGTGCGACCACGTGGTGACCTCGCCGAACTTGTAACCGCGACACACCCCGAAGTGAGTCTGCGTGATCTCGTTCTGCCCGAAGACCTGATGAGCCACGTCAAGCGAGTTCTTGCCGAGCAGCGTCAGCGCAAGGCACTGCTGAACCACGGGTTCACCCCTGCGCACCGATTGTTGTTGGAGGGCCCACCAGGGACAGGTAAGACCATGACCGCCTCCGTGCTCGCCCACGAGCTGTCCATCCCGTTGATCACCGTGCGCCTCGACACTTTGATGAGCAGATTTATGGGTGAGACGGCCAACAAGCTCCGCACCGTGTTTGAAGCCATCGCCGAGCAACGCGGGGTGTACTTATTCGATGAGTTCGACGCTCTCGGCGGTGACCGCGCCGGAAATGACGTCGGTGAGGCCCGGCGGATCCTGAATTCCTTCCTCGTATTCCTTGAGGACGCCAGCCCAGAAAGCCTCGTCGTTGCCGCGACCAATCACCGATCCATCCTCGACAGAGCTCTGTTTCGCCGGTTCGATATGGTGATGACCTACACCTTGCCCGACGGGAAACAGGCAACGGCAGTGATGAAAGCCCGGCTGGGGACGATGGCGCGCGGAGTGCGGTGGGCCAGCCTCACGAGTTGCACCACGGGACTCTCCCACGCCGACATCGTCCGGGCTGCAGAAACGGCAGCCAAGACCGCCCTACTCGCAGGGACCGCCCGCGTCTCTGTCGACGACTTGCGGGTTGCCCTAACGGCTCGACGATCGGCCAGCCTTGACTGACCCTACTGTCCAGCTTCAACACCTTCTCGTTCTCCGCAGATCCAGCGACCAAGTTTTCAGCCGAGGTGGCCGAAACAAAGCCAAGATCAGTCCAGTCGCGGATCGTGCTGCACATGGTAACGCGCGTACCAAAGAGTTGACGTCCGCATTCAATGACATCGACCAGCACCGTCAAGGACTCGACGACAAGCTAACGATCGAGGAGCTGTATGCCCTCGGATCCGTTGTGACACTTGAGGGCCCGCTGGCGGACTACCCACTCAAGATTGAATCTCTCCAGCGGTCCAGTAGGCGGCGCGACAGTCTTCCCCAATGGTTGCTGCTGTCTGTTAGCGCCGCAGACCTCGCTCGTGGCATCCCCGAGAGAGCCGTCGTCTGGATCAACGACAAACACCGCGCCGACTTCCTGCAGTTGTTCACGGACTATATGGATCCGGGGCGCGACAGCGAAAAGGGCAATCCCGCCAATCGTGGGCTCGTCGCGAACATTGCACGGATACGCGCCACGGTACTTCGGGATCTCTGGCAGTCGTCGGGTGAACCAGCCGAACGTGGCCGGTATTGGTGGGAAGTATGGCTTCGTCCCGAGATCAACGCAGTCGATGTCCTGACCACCTACACCTCGCAGCGAAACATGCGGATGTCCACGCGGGTACTCGAACTCTCGGATCGGGTAGTGACATGGATTGAAGCGACGTGGAGCCAGCTCCAAGATCTTCCGTTCACTGCAGTTCCCGTCGCGGAAGTCCGTAGACCCGAGTTCATCGACACCATCGAGGACCTGCCCGTCGACCAGCAAGACGACTACGTCATCGATCTGATCGACCGGCTGATTGCGGCCGACCGTACGGCGCCGGCAGTCTGCCATCTCGATTCCGGCGTTGCCCGCACACATCTCCTGATCAAAGATTCCTTGCACGAAGACGATCTGCACACCGTGATCGGATCCGACGGATTCGACCTCGAGGGGCATGGAACCTCGATGGCCGGGGTCGCCCTTTTCGGTACCTCACTCGATGACTTGCTCATCGGTACTGCACCTGTCGTTCTACGGCACGGACTCGAATCGGTTCGCATTCTTCCTCGCAAATATGAGCCACGAACGAACCCGATCGCTTACGGCGACATCACCGTTCAGGCAATCTCGTCGCCGGAAGCCCAATCGCAGCGGCCACGAGTGTTCTGCCTGCCGGTCACCAATGTGTCCGACGTACCCGATACGCCTGGTCAGCCAACGCTCTGGTCCTCCACCCTCGACGCATTGATCGCCGGCGTTCAGATCGCAAGAAA
The DNA here is from genome assembly GCF_015865005.1 of Rhodococcus sp. CX. Classification (NCBI taxonomy): domain Bacteria; kingdom Bacillati; phylum Actinomycetota; class Actinomycetes; order Mycobacteriales; family Nocardiaceae; genus Rhodococcus; species Rhodococcus sp. CX. The sequence continues at coordinate 4,488 of NZ_JADZGH010000047.1, read as the reverse complement.
TGGAGACCGGTGGCAGGTACTCACTACACCGGATCCGGACGCGTCCCGTCTGGTCGTAGTGTCCGCCGGAAATGTCGACAAGTACGTTACGGACCATCTCTCGCACTCCGAGGGTGCCCCTATCCAAGATCCCGGTCAGGCGTGGAATGCTCTCACTGTCGGCGCCTACACCGACATCGTCGATTCCCCAATCGACCCCCAATACACCGGGTGGATTCCGCTGGCCAAGCGTGGCGAACTGTCGCCGCACAGCCGAACATCGAAGGCGTTCGGCACCAAACCATGGCCGATCAAGCCGGACATCGTCCTCGAAGGCGGCAACGTCCTCACCGACGGGACGATGTTCGACACTCGCCACCCCCTGCTCTCACTGCGCACCACAGGCGCCACCAACGACACAGCCCTGAATTCGGCGAATGCGACCAGCGCCGCGACCGCGCAGGCATCGCGACTAGCAGCGCAGGCTATGGCGGTCTATCCCAACTACTGGCCCGAGACCATCCGTGGCCTTCTCGTACATGCCGCCGAGTGGACTCCGCAGATGCGCGCGCACATCGATGCTGCGGCGCCGGACGGACTCGAGGCGAAGCAGCACATCCTTCGCCGCTACGGGTGGGGCGTGCCCACCGAGGACAATATTCTGCACTCCGCGAACAACGCGGTCACCATGGTTGTGCAAGACGAATTCAAACCCTTCATCGGGAATGACTACGCGATGCCACACTTCCGGCTGCATCGGCTCCCGTGGCCCTCGGCGACCCTGCAGGAGCTCGATGCCGCTGACGTCACTCTGCGAGTAACCCTGTCGTACTTCATCGAGCCAACCGCTTCCCGCCGTGGCTGGCGACATCGCTACTCGTACGCCTCACATGGGCTTCGGTTCGAACTTCAGGACCCACTCGAGAACGAGCCGCACTTCCTCAAACGAGTCAACCGCGAGGCACGCAAGGCCGAGCTCGGAGATTTCGGTCCCTCCACCAGCCAGATCGATTGGATCCTAGGTAGCCGAAACCGCGCCTATGGCTCACTGCATCAAGATATTTGGGAAACTTCTGGGCAGAACCTCGCACAGTCTGGACTGCTCGCCGTCTATCCCATCGGTGGCTGGTGGAAGCGAAACAACAACAAGCAACGTATCGACCTGCCGATCCGCTACTCGCTGATCGTTTCACTGAAAACCCCAGAAACCGATATCGACCTCTATACGGAGATCGCCAACCAACTGCTGGTCCCCATCGAAACGACGATCGAGACGTAGCGATCGAGGACGGGTCAAGCGCTCAGAACCGATCTCGACCACTAGGCTGCGACGAAGCCGCCGATGCGTGCCTTCCGTGAGGAAGCGCGCAGCTCGCTAGGACCGTGCTCGACCAGACCGAGCTCCTGCGGTCAACCACCGTCAGCTCGCGCAGCTCACCGAGGCTCTCGCGCCTGGACTGCAGACCATTCCCGGGGTCGGCGCGGTCACCGGCTCGATGCTCGTCACTGCGTACTCCCCGGCGACGCGCCGCATAGGCACGGGAGGTGCGATCACAGCTCATGCGAATTCGAGCGACGACATCGATCACGCGTTGAGTTGCCGATCACCGGATCTCGAAAGACAACTCGCACCCGAATAGCCTTGACACACAGGCATAGAAGCGTCTCCCGAGTTGGCTCATTTCGTTAGTGCGTGAGTCAGGACCCCGAAATCCGGTCGAGCAGGGCCTGCAGGTCGGCATCGACCTGCGGCGGGAAGGTGTGCCGGGTGCCGTTGAGCGCGATGGTCGCCGACCGCAGCGGCCGCAGCAGCTTGACGACCTTGCCGATCGCGAGGCCGCTGCGGTCCTGCACCACCCGGGAGACGGCCAATGCCGCGAACACCACGGTCAGGTGCGCCTCGATCGCGTCGCGGGTGCGGTGGAAGATCGGCCGTGCCCGCAGGTCCGTCTTCGACATCCGGAACGACTGCTCGACATGCCACAACTCGTGGTACTTGGCGATGATTTCTCCCGGATCCATCAGCGAGACAGAAAGATTGGTGACGTAGCCTTTCAGGCCGACGAGCATCCTGGCTCGCTCCAGCGACGCGGTGTCCAGTCGCCGGCCCTTCGCGGTGACCGTCACGAACCGCGTGGACTTCGGGACCGCGTCCCCGTCGACCACCGCCCGGGCGCGGGCTTCCTGCGCGTTGAGGGTCTTCTCGTCACGAGCGGCGCGACTGCGCGAGTACTGCCACACCGCCCGCCACGCATTCGGATATTCCGCCGGATCCCACACCGGTTCGGCGCGTTTACGGGAGTTATTCACCACCGAGCGGCCGTGCCGCGGCGTGATCGTGTCGATGACCTGACCGTCGGTGAAACAGTGCCGTTCCAATGTAGGGTCGGGAGCTGGCGCGGTGGCAGTTCCGGGACGTAGGCCGTGAAGCCACAGAAGCAGTTCGGTTTCCCGATCTGCTGTTCTTCTTCCCGACCCTATCCAGGATGCTCCGTTTCCAGTTCCCGCCCGTCGAACCGTGCGTGCGGTTCTCCCGCACACGGCTCACCGAGGTCGTTCACCGCCAACATTCGGCTTCCTCCGCCAGTCCCGGAAGGGCCTGGGGGCATAGACAGTTCCCTCAAAGCGGATCAGACCGAGCTGGTCGTCGGAGGAACCGAACACCACCGCCCGACCGTACGCTCGACTACGTTTGGGGCGTTTGGCGACGAAGCCCGCCAACCGCATCAACGCGTAGCCCCTGATCTTGGCGAACCTCGCGGACGAGTTTCCGTAACAGAAGTATCCCGCCCACCCACGCAGGAACCGGTTCACCGATCCCACGATCGCGGTCACGCTCAGCAACGTCCGGGACCGAACCGTCAACCGACGGATCGACTCCCGGGCATGTGCCATCGCTTTGTCCGATGGCCATCGAGCGAGGAACCCGATTCCCTTCGCACCGGTGCGGCCCCGACTGTGCACCCACCGATGATGAAAACCCAGAAAATCCAGGCCTTCCCCACCCTCGGCCAGGTGCACGATCCTGGTCTTGCTCGCCTTCGGTGTCAGCCCCAACTCCGCCAACAGCCCCGTCAGATGCGCGAGCGCATCCTCGGCCTGTTGTCTGGTCCGGCACATGATCATCGCGTCGTCGGCATAGCGGACCAGCACTCCATGCTCCCGAACGTCCCACACCCGATCTATCCGGTGCAGATACACATTCGCCAGCATCGGAGAGAGCACCCCACCCTGCGGTGTTCCGGTCACCGCCCTGCGCACCACCCCGTCACTCATCACCCCGGCCCGCAACATCGCGCGCAGCAGCCTGAGCACGGACTGATCGCAGACGCGTTCCTCGATCGCCTGCATCAACCGATCATGCGGAATCGCCTCGAAACACTCGGCGATATCCGTCTCCACCACCCACCGTCGCCCCCGCCACGCCTCGTCGACGAGGACCTGCAACGCGTCGTGCGCCGCCCTCTTGGGACGGAACCCGAACGAGCAGTCGCGCATGTCCGCCTCGAAGATCGGCTCGAGCACGATCTTGGTCGCGGCCTGCACGATGCGGTCACGAACTGCCGGGGTCGACAACGGACGCTGCTCGGTCGTTCCGGGCTTCGGAATCAACACCCGACGCGCCGGCAACGGCCGATACCGTCCCTCCCGCAGTTCATCGGCCAGCTCATCGAGGAGTCGGGTCACCCCGTACTCCTTGACCTGGTCCACGGTGATGCGATCAATGCCGGATGCACCCTGATTGCGATACACCTGAAACCACGCGCGCATGAGGACATCACTGCGAATGATTTTGTCCCCCAACGCATGAAACCGTCTATCGGAGTCAGCCTTGGCTGTCCGGTAGAGCGTGTGCTGCAAGGCACGCACCGGATCCAACACAGCAGATCCACTCGCGGCGGGACTAGCCTCGACGGCACTCACCGGGCACCTCCTTCACATCAGCACGCATCGACACACGTAGCGGTCCTTCCCTCACCCCAGGTTGTGTTGTCCTGCGGGCTCGATCGGTACTATGACCGCCTCCGACTCCCTTCCGGCCGACAACTCATTTCCCAGGTTCACTGGTTATAGAGCGCCATCGCTTCCGACGACCACACCGCACGACGGCATCTCGCAGATCGTCGAGCCGGGGAGGGCCTCTCCAGTTCCCGCCGCCACTGTCGATACGTTCCACGCCCCATACGCCGGAGAGTTCCTCGGCACCTGCATCTCCAGGTCTTCGGTGCCTTCCATGGCCTTCACCGTGATTTCGGCGGCTCGGCTCTCTCTTCACCCCCACCCTTATGGGCGGGGACCTCTAACGACGCCGCAGGCTTCGCGTCATGCTGCGGACCGCATCTTCGCTCCCCCTTGCAGGGCTTTTGACGCTGGGCTTCGACCCCACCCGTTTCCCGGTGAAGCCGCCAGCCTGCTACCGGGCCCCCTGGCAGCTACCCGGACCGTGATGGCGCTCATTGATCCTGGCTCTGGCGCACTTTCCGTGAAGACACTGCCGCGCAGTATCAT
>NZ_JADZGH010000046.1:0-3033 GCF_015865005.1 Rhodococcus sp. CX | reverse complement strand
CCGGCGAACCGGTCCTCGTGGTGCCCGCCGGCTGGTACGAGACCGCGATCGTCGACTACGACTGGCAGCGCCGCTTCTACGGGCGCACCGCCACCCTGCACCGGCAGATGCTGCGCGCCACCGAACCCGACCCCCGCTGGGACGAACTGTCCCGACCCCGGTCCGTGGCCGTGCAGACGCTCACCGCCGCGAACCCGGCACTGTTCCAGGTGAACCCGGTCGAAACGAGCTTCGACCTGAGCCGCGCGCGGGTCGGACCCAAACGGTTCGTCGACCTCGGCCACGGCGTCGAGGCTCAGTACTTCACCGTCGCCGACGACGACCTGCTGCTCACCTGGAGCCTGCTGTCGTTCACCTGGACCCGCGGCGACACGGCCCAGCGGGTCACGCTCCTGACCGTCGACAACCACGAACACGACGCCGTCTTTCCCGCGGCCGAACCGAACATGGCATCCAACCTGGGCCGCCTGCTGACCGTGTTCCTCCGCGGCGGCCATGCCCTCACCGACACCGAATCCGAGGACAAGGACGTGGACCTGCTGACCGCACTGGGCCGAGAACTCGTGGCCGCACAATGGTGACCGCCGAATTCCGCAGCGCCGCACTGCACGACGCCGTCAACGGGCTGCGGGAGAACAATCCCGCGGCGTCGGCGGCCGTCCCGTTCGTGCCGTGGCAGAAACGCACCGCCCTGACGGCGTTGGTCGTCGGCCTCGTCGCGGTGCTCGTGTGGCCGGTCCCGGCACTGATCGCGGCGACCGCCCTGTGCACCCTCGGCTACATCGCCACCATGGCCGACCGGCTGCTGCTGCTCTCCCGCGGCCTCGCCCGCGACGCCATCATGACCGTCACCGACGACGAAGCCCTCGCGGTCACCCAAGCCGACCTGCCCACCTACACGGTGCTCGTGCCCGCCTACAACGAACCCGAAGTCGTCGGCGACCTCATCGCCGCGATGTCCTCGCTCGTCTATCCCGCCGACAAACTGCAGGTGCTGCTGCTCCTCGAAGAGGACGACACCGTTACGATCGACGCCGCGGAAGCCGCCGGCATGGGGGACAGCATCGAGATCCTGAAGGTCCCCGCCGCCGACCCCCGCACCAAACCGAAAGCGTGCAACTACGGACTGCACTTCGCCACCGGCGAGATCGTCACCATCTTCGACGCCGAGGACCGCCCCGACCCGCTGCAACTGCGGCGCGTCGCCGTCGCCTTCGCCCGCCTCGACGACGACGTCGCCTGCGTCCAGGCCAAACTCGCCTTCCACAACGGATCCCAGAACATGCTCACCGCGTGGTTCACCGCCGACTACGCCCTGTGGTTCTCGTTCATCCTGCCCGGGCTGATGCGCTCGCGGTCCCCGATCCCGCTCGGCGGCACCTCCAACCACATCCGCCGGTCCGTCCTCGACGAGATCGGCGCGTGGGACCCGTTCAACGTCACCGAGGACGCCGATCTCGGAGTGCGCATCGCCGCCTCCGGGCTGCGCACGGCAGTCCTCGACTCGACGACCCTCGAGGAAGCCAACCCCGACCCGATCAACTGGATCCGCCAACGCTCCCGCTGGTACAAGGGATACCTGCAGACCTGGCTGGTGCACATGCGCGACCCGATCGCCCTGTGGCGCGGCATCGGCACCGTCGGCATGCTGCGCTTCACCGCCCTGCTCGCCGGCACCCCGATCGTCGCCTGCCTGAACATGATCTTCTGGATGATCACGGCGAGCTGGCTGCTCGGGCAACCCGGCATCGTCCAGCAGATCTTCCCCTGGTACGTGTACTTCCCGGCCCTCGTCTCGCTGCTGTTCGGCAACTTCGCCGTGCTCTACATGAACCTCGTGGCCTGCCGGGAGACCGGAAACGCCCGCCTGTGGGTCTCGTGCCTGACGGTGCCGCTGTACTGGCTGCTGATGTCCGTCGCCGCGATCAAGGGCACCTACCAGCTCGTCAAGGACCCCTCCTACTGGGAGAAGACCTTCCACGGGTTGTCGTCGTGAAACACACCGGAACCCGCCTGTTCTGGGCGGCCACCATCCTCTACCTGGTGATCGGGACGTGGCTCGCCGTGGACGTCCAGTACCTGCAGGGCGACGCCCTGAGCCGGGTCTCCGCCACCCGCGCAGTACTGTTCAGCCGCGACCCGCACCTCGCGGCGATCGGATTCGTCTTCACCCCGCTCACCGCCCTGGCGCAGCTCCCCGTCGTCGCGCTCTCCGAATGGTGGCCGCAGATCACCCGATGGGGCCTGTCCGGGGTGCTGATGTCGGCGCCGTTCATGGCCGGCGCCGTCGTCCAGATCCACGGCATCGCCGCCGACCGCGGCTGCCCCACCTGGCTGCGCTGGGCCGTGACCGCGACCTTCGCCCTCCACCCGATGATCCTGTACTACGGCGCCAACGGCATGAGCGAAGCACCGTTCCTGATGCTGCTGTGCTGGGCACTGCGGCGACTGATCCGCTGGTTCACCACCGACGACGTGCACGACCTCGTGTTCGCCGGTCTCGCACTCGCCCTGGCCTATCTGGCCCGCTACGACGCCCTGGCCGCGGCCGCCGCCGCCACCGCCCTCGTCGTGGCGGTGGTGTGGTTCCGTCGCGGCGACCCGCGCGCGGCGCTGCTCGACGGGATCGTCGTCGCGCTGCCGACTGCCCTGGCCTTCGCCGTGTGGGCGGCCACCAGCTGGCTCATCACCGGTCAGGCCCTGCAACAGTTCTCCTCGCAATACGGCAACGCGGCCATCCTCGACCAATCCGGCGGCGGATCGGACGGGGGAGCGGCGGCCCTGGCCTTCTCCGTTGCCGAAATCATCGGGCTGGCACCGGCGCTGGTGCTGCTGCTTCCGGTGGTGGCGGTGCTCGCCGGGCGCCGCCGCGACCCCGAACCGCTCGCGGCGGTGATCCTGCTCGCGGTGCTCGGATTCGCGACCCTGGCCTACTTCCGCGGCCTCACGTTCCCGTTCCTGCGCTTCTACCTGTGCGCCGTGCCGCTGCTCGCCGTCACCGTGGTGTTCCTCGCCCCCCGCGCGGGACAGCCC
>NZ_JADZGH010000045.1:35597-37300 GCF_015865005.1 Rhodococcus sp. CX | reverse complement strand
GGTCCCGACCGCCACAACGACACACGGGCGCGGAGGCGCCGATTCGGTGGTGTGGATCGTCGCGGCCGTGGAAACTGTGGGCATGTCCGATCCGAGGGATTTCGGTATCCAGGGGAACGGGTACCGGGCTGTGGTGTCCAGTGCAGGTGGTGCGCTGCGTCTGCTCGAACACGAGGCGCCCGACGGCGCCTACGCGCTCACCGAGAGCTGGCCGGCCGGGGAGCGGCCACCGCTGTACAGCGGTGTCGTGCTCGCCCCGTGGCCGGGCCGGGTCCGCGACGGCCACTTCTTCTTCGACGGCATCGAACACCAACTCGCCGTGACCGATCCGGAGCACGGCGCGGCGCTGCACGGGTTCGCATGGGCGAGCTATTGGGAGTTGTTGTCGCACAGCGAGAATCGGGTCGTGCAGGCGCTCGAGGTCGGACTGCACAAGGGCTGGCCGTACCAGTTGCGGCTCACCGTCACCCACGAACTGGGGCCGGCCGGGCTGACAGTCACCCACACCACGACCAACATCGGCGGCTATCACGCGCCCTTCGGTCTGGGTGCGCATCCGTACCTGCGGGCCGGCGACTCCGACCTCGACGACTGCACGCTGCAGATCGCCGCCGGCACGCGGCTGCCCGTCGACCCGGAGCGGTCCCTGCCGAACGCGTACTCGCAGCCCGTCGCCGACAGCGATTACGACTTCACCTCTCCGCGGTCGCTGCGCGGCGTCACGCTCGACGCCCCCTTCAGCGCGCTCGACGAGGACGTCGACGGACGGGTCCGGCACGACCTGCTCGGCCCGGACGGTCGCGGCGTGCGGTTGTGGACCGGCCCGGGCTTCGGGTGGGTGCACGCGTCGATCGCCGACGACTATCCGGGCCGCGGCCGTGCCCTCGCGCTCGCGCCGGCGACGTGCCCGCCGGACGCGTTCAATCTGGGCATCGACATCGTCGTGTTGCAGCCCGGCGAGACGTGGACCGGTCAGTGGGGGCTGAGCGCCCTGGTCTGACGGGGCCGAGTGCCCCGGTCCGACGGGGGTCGAGCGCCCTGGGTGTGACCGTTGTACCGGTGCGGTGCACATTCGGCCGGACACGCCGGGGGTGCCTCACCGCGCGCGATCCGGTATCGTGATATCGATTTGCGTGGAGTGTTGTCGCAGGTGAGCGGCATTCACGTCCGTCGGTGTGCGCCGATCGCCGGGCACGACGAGGGTTCGCCTCCGCTTCGCATGGGTAGCCGTCCCGGGACTTTCGACCGACCCTCCCTGGGCGCCCGCCCCGGCCAGCGGCTAGGTTCTACGTGAATGTTCGGAAGTTTCTCGTAGGTCTGAGCTTGAGAGGGATCCTTCGTGCCCGCTGAGAATGACACAAACCCCACCCTCAGCTACCCCGGTGGCGAGCACAAAATGTCGATCGCCAAGGCGACGGAAGGCAATGACGGTATCGAGCTGGGCAAGCTCCTTGCTGCAACCGGGTACACCACCCTTGACCCCGGTTTCGTCAACACTGCCTCCACCACCTCGGCGATCACGTACATCGACGGTGAGAAGGGCATCCTGCGGTACCGCGGATACCCCATCGAGCAGCTCGCGGAACGGTCGACGTTCATCGAGGTCAGCTACCTGCTGATCTACGGTGAGCTGCCGACCTCGGAGCAGCTCGAGGTCTTCACCGACAAGATCCGCCGGCACACGCTGCTGCACGAGGATCTCA
>NZ_JADZGH010000045.1:14066-35587 GCF_015865005.1 Rhodococcus sp. CX | reverse complement strand
TCGAGCGCCGTCAACGCCCTGTCGGCGTACTACCAGGACGCCCTCGACCCGGACGACCCGGAGCAGGTCGAGCTGTCGACGATCCGCCTCATGGCGAAGCTCCCGACCATCGCGGCCTACGCCTACAAGAAGTCCGTCGGCCAGCCGTTCCTGTACCCGGACAACTCGCTGTCGCTGGTCGAGAACTTCCTGCGTATGACGTTCGGGTTCCCGGCCGAGCCGTACGAGATCGATCCCGAGATCGCGCAGGCTCTCGACATGCTGCTGATCCTGCACGCCGACCACGAGCAGAACTGCTCCACGTCGACGGTGCGTCTGGTCGGTTCGTCCGACGCCAACCTGTTCACCTCGATCTCCGGTGGCATCAACGCGCTGTGGGGCCCGCTGCACGGCGGCGCCAACCAGGCCGTGCTCGAGATGCTCGACAAGATCAAGGCCTCCGGCGGCGACGTCAACGAGTTCGTCCGCAAGGTCAAGAACAAGGAAGACGGCGTGAAGCTCATGGGCTTCGGTCACCGCGTCTACCGCAACTACGATCCGCGTGCCGCGATCGTGAAGAAGACCGCCGACTCGATCCTCTCCAAGCTGGGCGCGGGCGACGAACTGCTCGAGATCGCCATGAAGCTCGAGGAAGCCGCGCTCACCGACGAGTACTTCATCGAGCGCAAGCTGTACCCGAACGTCGACTTCTACACCGGTCTCATCTACCGGGCGATGGGCTTCCCGGACCGCATGTTCACCGTGCTGTTCGCGCTCGGCCGCCTGCCCGGCTGGATCGCGCACTGGCGTGAGATGCACTCGGATCCGACCCTGAAGATCGGCCGCCCGCGCCAGATCTACACCGGCTACACCGAGCGCGCCTACACCGCCCTCGACGCGCGCTGACGCGCGTCCGAACGCAACCTCGACGAGGAGAACACGCATGAGCAAGCCGGAGATCGAGTTCCAGGACGGTCCCGCACCCACCGAGCTGGTCATCAAGGACCTCACGGTCGGTGACGGTGCCGAGGCCACCCCCGGCGCGAAGGTCGAGGTTCACTACGTCGGTGTCGAGTTCGACACCGGCGAGGAGTTCGATTCGTCGTGGAACCGCGGTGAGTCCATCACCTTCCCGCTGGCCGGCCTGATCGCCGGGTGGCAGGAAGGCATCCCGGGCATGAAGGTCGGCGGCCGTCGTCAGCTGACGATCCCGCCGGAGCTCGCCTACGGCCCGGCCGGATCCGGCCACCGGCTCTCGGGCAAGACGCTGGTGTTCGTCATCGACCTGCTCGATGTGAAGGTGCCGCCGGCGGTGCCGGTCGTCGAACCGGCCACCGGTCCGGCCCCGACCGAACTGGTCGTCGAGGACATCACCGTCGGTGACGGTGCCGAGGCGCAGCCCGGCGCGGTCGTGGACGTGCACTACCACGGCGTCGAGTACGACACGAACGACGTGTTCGACTCGTCGTTCAGCCGCGGCGAGTCCGTGAAGTTCCCGCTCGGGCGTCTGATCCCGGGCTGGCAGGAAGGCATCCCCGGCATGAAGGTCGGTGGCCGCCGCAAGCTCACGGTCCCGCCGGAGCTCGCGTACGGTCCCGCCGGTTCCGGGCATCCGCTCGGCGGCAAGACGCTGGTGTTCATCATCGATCTGCTGGGCACCAACTAGATCGATCCACGACGACGCCCCGCATCGCTCGCGATGCGGGGCGTCGTGCTTTCTCACCGATCCCGGTCCCGTTCCCGGACGAGGGTGGCCGTGGCGACGTCGCCGCTCCGGTAGGTGTTGCCGTTGGTGGTGAAGCGCCACAGTCCGTCGTCGCACCGCAGCCCGTCGAGCCGGGTCCCCGGAGACTTCTCGTCGATGCGGATGATGTTCCCGTGCTCGTCGACGAGCGCGACGTCGCAGCGACCGTCCTCGCTCCGGTGCATCGAGTCGGCGCCGGCGGTGCCCGCGAACCCGAGCAGCAACGGCGCGGTCATCATCATGGCGGCAATCAGCTTGCGGCTCTTCGACATTCGGTCCTCCGTGGACGATCGGGTGGTCTGATGCGTCCATCGTGCTCGCGGCCGGCGCCGCGGCGAACCCACCCGAGGTGTGGACCCGGCTCACCCCTGCGGGTTCGCGATCCTCACCGTCAGCCGCGCTCCGCCGAGCGGTGAGTCCTCGAGACGTGCCGTCCCGCCGTGCAGCGCCGCCTGCTGCGCGACCAGTGTGAGCCCGAGCCCGGAACCGGTGCGGGATGCGCCCGTGCCGCGCCGGAACCGTTCGAACACGACCTCCCGCTCCTCGGCGGGCACACCGGTGCCGTCGTCGTCGACGGTGAGCACCGTGTCGGGGCCGTCCGGGGTGACCGTCAGCCGGACGTGGCGGGCGCCGCCGTGCCGGACCGCGTTGGCGATCGCATTGTCGACGACGAGCCGGAGGCCCCCGGGCAGTGCCGGCACGAGACGACCGGGTTCCCCGTCGACCTCCACCGTCAGGCCCGGATACCGGCCGCGCGCCTCGGCGGCGGCCGCATCGCAGATCTCCACCGGATCGGTGTCGACGAAATCGTCGGTGCTCGACAGGTCGCCGCGGGCGAGACGTTCGAGATCGTCGAGGGTCGACTCCACCCGGCCCTGGGTGCGGACGAGGTCGCCGAGGATCTCGGTACGGTCGGCGGCGGCGAGGTCGTGGGTCGAGAGCACCTCGAGGTCGGTGCGCATCGCCGTCAGCGGTGTCCGCAGTTCGTGGGCCGCGGCGGCCGCGAAGTCCCGCGCGGTTGCGAGCGCCGCGTCGGTGGCGGCCTGGGCATATGCCACGTCGGCGAGCATCGCCCCGGCGGCGGCCGCGAGTTCGTCGGCCTCGCGGACACCGGATCTGCGGGGCGCGAGATCCGGATCCCGGAAGGCGATCCGGCCCGTGAGATCCACCAGCGGCCGCACCGCGCGGCCCCCGAACACCCAGCCGAGACCGGTGGCGACCGCGATCGCGCACAGCCCGGCGACGGCCAGCTGCCGGTGCTGCGCGGTCGTGACGTCCTGTGCCTCCGCGTACGGAACGGCGACCGACAGGCGGCCGCGCGTCGCCTCGACCGGTGCGGTGACGGCGCGGTAGGGAACATCGCCGACCGTGACGGTGTGGGCCCCGAGGTCGAGTTCGGGGAGCTGCGTCGGGGTGCTGCTGCGGACGTGGCCGTCCTTTTCGGCGCGGATCGTCACCGCGAACGCGCCGGCGTCGCCGAGCGCGGGCAGGAACAATCCGGCGGTCCCGGCGTTGGCGACGAGAACCTGCGCGGCGGTGTCGAGGCGGCGATCGAGCTGGGCGAGGTTGTTGCGGTCGATCTCGATCGCGACGAGCACGCCGAGCACGCCGACGACCACGGTCGTGCCCAGCGCCGTTGCTGCCGCAACCCGCGCTCGAAGTGAAAAACGGTGTGGCATCACGGTTCTCGCATCACGAATCCGACTCCGCGCACGGTGTGCACGAGTCGGGGTGCGCCGCCGGCCTCGAGCTTGCGGCGCAGGTATCCGACGAACACGTCCACGACGTTCGTGTCGGAGTCGAAGTCGTAGCCCCACACCAGCGACAGCAGCCGCTCGCGGGTCAGCACGATCCCGGCGTTGCGTGCCAGCACCTCGAGCAGCTCGAACTCGCGTTTGGTCAGTTCGACCGGCACCCCGGCGAGGTGCACGCGACGACCGGCAGGGTCGAGTTCGAGGTCGCCGACCCGCACGGTCGCCGAGGGTGCGCCACCCCGCCCGCGTCGCAGCATCGCCTTGATCCGCGCAACCAGTTCGGCGAGCACGAACGGTTTGGTGAGGTAGTCGTCGGCGCCGGCTTCGAGACCGGCGATGCGGTCGTCGACGGCACTGCGGGCGCTGAGCACGCAGATCGGGATGTCGTCACCCGCCTCGCGCAGCGCGGTCACCACGCCGGTGCCGTCGAGGACCGGCATGTTCATGTCCAGGACCATCGCGTCGGGCCGCTGCTGCTCGACGACCGCGAGCGCGTCGCGACCGTCCGTGGCGGTCAGGACCGCGAAACCGGACAGGCGCAGTCCGCGGCGCAGCGACGCGAGCACGTCCTCGTCGTCGTCGACGACCAGGACGGTGGCGTGGGCGCTCATGTGGGCATTGTGCCCTGTGCGTTCGCACCCGGGGCGGCGCCGAGCATCGACAGCACCAGCGCGACGTAGTTGCCGGCGAGCGCGTCGATGTCCATGCGGCCGGGCTGGTACCAGCGGGAGACGTCGATGCCGAGCGAGAGGATCGCCAGCGCCGCGGTGGGGACGTCGCCGACGGTGAACGCACCCGAGTCGACGCCGCGCTGGATCTCCCCGCGGATCACCGCGTCGGTCGCCCGCCGGATCTCGGCGATCTCCCGGTAGTGCTCGTCGGTGAGGGCGTGCAGTTCGTACTGGGCGACGCGGCACATCGTGTGGTGTTCGGCGTGGATGCGCACGAACCGGTCGACGATCGCGCGGATCCGCTCGACGGGTGTCTCCGCGCCGGCGGCGGCCGCGGTGATCGAGTCGAGGACGAACCGGTGCCCGATGCGGCTCGCCTCGAACAGCACCTCCTCCTTGGAGGGGAAGTGCACGTAGAGCGCGGCGGGGCTCAGTCCTGCGCCGACCGAGATGTCGCGGGTGGTCGTGGCGTGGTAGCCGCGCCGGGCGAACGAGTCCACGGCCGACAGCACGAGGCGCCGCGCGACGTCGGACTTGACGCCGGTCAGGGCGGCGGGGTCGCCGGGTCCGGCGGTGGTGGCGGTGCTGTCGGTCATGGTTGTCCGTCCTGGTCGATCGGGGTGCTCGTTGACATCATGCACCGTCACCGGTTTACTAAGTGAGCGCTTAGTCGTCCTGAAAGGATAGCCATGCCCGCTCCCGTCCTGTCCCGGCGTGACCTCGACTTCCTGCTGTACGACTGGCTCGACGTCGTGTCGCTGACCGGCCGCCCCTACTTCGCCGAGCACTCCCGCGAGACGTTCGACGGCATCCTCGACCTCAGCGCCGACCTCGCCACCAAGCATTTCGCCACGCACAACAAGAAGGCCGACGCCGAGGAACCGCGCATCGGCGAGGACGGGCGCGTCGAGATGATCCCCGAGGTCAAGGAGGCGCTCGACCAGTTCTCCAAGGCCGGGCTGCTCTCCGCGAGCTTCGACGAGTCGCTCGGTGGCATGCAGCTGCCGGTGACCGTGCTGCGCGCGGCGATGGCGTGGTTCCAGGCCGCGAACGCCGGGACCTCCGCGTACCCCTTCCTCACCGTCGGCAACGCCAACGTCATCGCCACCCACGGCACCGAGGAGCAGGTCGCGACGTACGTTCCGTCGCTGCTCGAGGGCCGGTTCTTCGGCACCATGTGCCTGTCCGAGCCGCAGGCCGGCTCGTCGCTCGCCGACATCACCACCAAGGCGATCCCCCAGGACGACGGCACCTACCGCCTGACCGGCACCAAGATGTGGATCTCCGGCGGCGACCACGAGCTGACCGAGAACATCGTGCACCTGGTGCTCGCGAAGATCCCCGGCGGACCGGCCGGCGTCAAGGGCATCTCGCTGTTCATCGTCCCGAAGTTCCTCGTGAACGCCGACGGCACGCTCGGCGAACGCAACGACGTCGCCCTCGTGGGCCTGAACCACAAGATGGGCAACCGCGGCACCACCAACACGCTGCTGAACTTCGGCGACGGCTCCTTCACCCCGGGCGGGCGCGAGGGGGCGGTCGGGTACCTGCTCGGCGAGGCCAACAAGGGCCTGTCGTACATGTTCCTGCTGATGAACGAGGCGCGCATCGGCGTCGGATTCCTCGCGACCGCCCTCGGCTACACCGGGTACCTGCAGTCGCTCGAGTACGCGCGCACCCGCACGCAGGGCCGTCCGCTCGCCGAGAAGGACCCGGCCTCCGCGCAGGTGCCGCTCATCGAGCATGCCGATGTCCGCCGCATGCTGCTCGCGCAGAAGGCGTACGTCGAAGGTGCCCTCGCGCTCGGGCTGTACTGCTCCAAGCTCGTCGACGAGGAGCGCAGCGCCGCGGACGCCGAGGCCCGCGACCGCGCCGGCCTGCTGCTCGACGTGCTCACCCCGATCGCCAAGTCGTGGCCGTCGCAGTGGTGCCTCGAGGCGAACAGTCTCGCGATCCAGGTACACGGCGGCTACGGCTACACCCGCGAGTTCGACGTCGAGCAGTTCTACCGCGACAACCGACTCAACCAGATCCACGAGGGCACCCACGGCATCCAGGGCCTGGACCTGCTCGGCCGCAAGGTGATCATGAAGGGCGGTGCCGGTCTGGCGCTGCTGGGCGAGACCATCGCCGCGACCGTCGCGAAGGCGCGGGCCGCCGGTGGCGCAGCCGCCGAGTACGCGCAAGAGCTCGAGGCGGCCGTCGTGCGTGTCGGTACCACCACGGCGAAGCTGTGGGCGGGCCGCGATCCCGAACTGGCGCTGGCGAACTCGTCGGTCTACCTGGAAGCGGTCGGACACGTCGTGGTCGCGTGGATCTGGCTCGAACAGCTCCTCGCCGTCGGCGACCGCGAGGGCGCCTTCTTCGACGGCAAGCGCGCTGCCGCCCGGTACTTCTACCGCTTCGAGATGCCGAAGACCGGCCCGCAGTTCGATCTGCTCGACAGCCTGGACCGCACCACGCTCGACGTCTCGCCCGAGGTGTTCTGAGCAATCACCATGTCACGGTGAGCGATTCGCCGACCGGGAGCGCATGCCACCGGTCGGCGTAGTCGTCGAGTCGTCCGACGATCTGCTCGACGACGGGTGGAATCTCGTTGCGGGTGACGTACGCGGGCAAGGTTTTCGCGAACCCGCGTCGCACCTCCCACACCGGAACGGCGATTCCCGCCAGTTCCTCCGATCGGGTCATGTCCTTCTTCGCCCGATCGGAGCGCTTGGCGCCCTTGGACTTCCGGTGACGGGCGGCTTTCGCCCGCTCGGCGGGATCGGCCGGCCAGAACAGACCGTTGTCGCCCGCCGCGAGCTGCCCGAACACCCCGAGTTCGATCCCGGCCACCTGTTCGACGAGCAGGTGCACCAGATCGTGCGGCAGATAGGGATGACCGCCGGGACCGTTGCGCGGAGCCAGCGACGCACCGGTTCCGCGGTGCACGGCGATGTCGTAGCTCGTACCGGGACCCTTGGTGAACACAACCTGCATGTTCGTACGGTAGATGCCGCGTGCACCCGCACGCACCCGAATTACCGACGGTCAGGCGGAGGCGCGGTCCACCAGCAACGTCAGGGCGTGACGCACCGTCTTCTCCAGCACCTTCTCCGGATCGCCCTCGAAGTACCGCTCCTCGTAACGGGTGCCGCCCGGTCCGGTCGTCGCGAAACACACTGTCCCCGGCGGACGTCCGTCCTGCGGGTCGGGTCCACCGGCTCCGGTGACGGCGACGACGAGATCGGCGTCCAGCAGCCGCGCCGTATGCTCGGCCATCGCCCGCGCCGCCGCCTCGCACACCACGGGACCCTCGGGTACCTTCAGCAGACCGTGCTTGACGGACCGTGAATACGCGACGATGCCGCCGCGGAACCATTCCGAGCTGCCCTGCCCGGCGCCGAGCCGCGAGGCTATCGCCCCGGACGTCAGCGACTCCGCGCACGCCACCGTGTACCCGTGGGCGTCCATGAGGTCGGCGAGCCGCTCGACCAGCTCCTCGGACTGCCGCGTGCCGTCCGCCACGTCACTCATTCGAGTCCCCTTCCCGGTGATCGGACCGGACCCACCGGCCCAGCAGTGTTCCGTCGTCGTCGGCCAGCAGGTGCTCGCGTCGCATCGACGTCGGCGCCGACACCGGGGCGGTCGCGATGCGACCCGCCGAACCGGCCGCCAGCATCGGCGCGAGCGTCAGGCACAGCTCGTCGACCACCCCGTCCGCGATCAACGTGCCGAACAATCTCGGTCCCCCTTCGCACAGCACCCGGCGCCAGCCGGCGTCGGCGAGCGCCGAGACGAGCGTGACGCCGTCGATCTCGTGATCGGCGACGACCCGCACGTCTGCACCGGCGTCGACCAACGCGCGACGTTTCGCATCGGATACCCGGGTACTGGTGAACACAACCGGCGGCACGAACGTGTCGGTGAACAGCCGCATCTGCGGATCGAGATCGCCCGACGCGGTGACCACCACGACCGGCGCGATCTCGGGCAGACCCGCCGCCGCGCGACGTTCGCGCAGCGCCGGACTCGTGCGCGCACCCCCGTAGTTCTCACCCCGGGCCGTGCCCGCCCCGACGACGATCACCTCGGCGAGCTCACGCAACATCCCGAAGACCTTCTTGTCGGCCGGGGTCCCGAGCCCGCCGGATCGGCCGTCCACCGCGACGGCACCGTCGAGCGACGACACGAAGTTGACGCGGATCCACGGCCCGTCCAATTGCGGGGAATAGGCGTACAGCGCGCGCAGGCCGGCGTCGTCGAGTGTTCGGGTGGGATCGATCGGGTCGTCGAGGCGGCGCATCCTCCGATCAGATCACGGGTATCCGCGGTGCCGCCAGCTATCCGCTGGTCCGATCGTCGGGAAGGATGGCTGGGGACCGAGCGGATACGAATTCCACAGGCGGCGCATCCATCCACAGATCGCCGCCGATCACCGGTTCGCGGACGAAGAGGCGGGCCGTCGTGCGGCACGCCGGCCGACATGGCAGAACCGCTGTTCCGACGCGATGCTCTCGCGGCCGGCCGTACCGATGCCGAACTGCGGCGGGCGGTGCGACGCGGCGACCTCGCACGGCTCACGCCCGGTGTCTATCTCGACAGCGAGGGACTACGGCATCTCGACGACGTCGGTCGGCACACGATCCATGCGCGGGCCGAGGGGCGAAACTCGGATCTTCGGCGGCACTCAGCCACATCTCCGCCGCCGTCCTGCACGGGTTCGACGTGTTGCGTACCGACCTGGGGCGGGTACACGTCACCAACGGGCGCGACGCAGGAGGGTATCGGTCGGCGACGCGCTACGGGCACGCCGGGAGGCTCGACGGGGACGTCGTCGAACTGGACGACATGCGCGTCACGTCTCCGGCTCGTACCGTCGTCGACCTCGCCCGGACGGTGAGTGAGGACGAAGCCGTCGTGATCGGGGACAGCGCCCTGCGCCACGACCCGGGGCTGTGTTTCGACGATCTGCTCGACGCGCCGCGAACCGGGATTGCCGCAGCCCGGCGCATCGTCGGCTTCCTCGACGGACGCAGCGAGAGCCCCGGCGAATCCCTCAGCCGGCTGCGGTTGCGCGACAGTGGCATACCCGACCCTGACCTGCAGCGGACCATCCGCACTCCCGGCGGCGTGTTCGTGGCGCGTTTCGAGAGGGCACTCCGCCGTATCCGCTCGGCACCCAGTCAGACGCTGTGACGATCGTCGGGAAGGATGGCTGGGGACCGAGCGGATGTCGGGAGAGCCGTCGTCACGCGTCGTGGCCGGCGTCGATGTCGCGTACGTCCCGGAACGTCACGAGGTCGGTGAGGTCGCTGCGGAGTTCACCTTCGTCGGGGGCGAGCAGGAAGCCGACGTGGTCGCCGAGTTCGAACCGGCCGAGGATCTCGCCGGTGAACCATGCCGCGGCGTCCTCCAGGATGGGCAGGCCGTGCGGACCCTCGCTCCAGCGGCAGCGTGCGAACTTGTCCACCTCGTCGCCGGTCTCCCCGCCGAACAGCGCGGCCAGCGGCAGGTTCCGCTGGTCGAGGACGTGCACGGCGAGATGATCGGCCGCGGTGGCCACCCGAAACGTGCGGTTCTTGTCGGACAGGCCCACGAGGAACCGCGGCGGGTCGATCCCCGCTTGGGTGGCGAAACCGACCAGGCACCCGCTGCGTTCGTTCGCCGCGCGCGTGGTCACCACGAACATCGGATAGTCGAGGCGGTCCACGATCGCGGAGAACCCGTCGCTCGAGCCGCTGATGGCATCGGACATCGCCGCATCGTACGTCGGATGGACGCCGGGCGCGCGCGTTTGGTCGGCCGCCGAGCGCGGGTACTCATGGCGCCATGACGGTCGACGAAGGCTCGGGACGCACCGGTGGGACGGTCGCGCCCGACGATCCCCGCAAACCGGACTCACCGACGGATCTGACGAAACCGTCGTGGAAGTACGTGGTCCGCAGGACAGTTCGCGAATTCGGCCGCGACCAGTGCACGGACCTCGCCGCCGCGCTCACCTACTACGCGGTGCTGTCGCTGTTTCCCGCACTGCTCGTGGTGGTGTCGCTGCTCGGCGTGGTCGGGCAGGGACGATCCACGGTCGACGGAATGATGCAGATGGTCGAGGATCTCGGTCCCGCCTCGGCGGTGGACACCCTGCGTGGACCGGTCGAGCAGCTCGTGAACGCCCCGTCCGCCGGGCTCGCGCTGATCATCGGTGTGCTCGCCGCGCTGTGGACCGCGTCGGGCTACGTCGGTGCGTTCGGCCGGGCGATGAACCGCATCTACGAGATCGACGAGGGCCGGCCGGTGTGGAAACTGCGGCCTCTGATGCTGCTCGTCACGGCGCTGGCACTGATCGCCGCCGGCGCGACCGCCGCGATGCTCGTGATCAGCGGCCCGGTCGCGCGTGCCCTCGGCGATGCCGTCGGGCTCGGCGACACCGCGGTCACCGTGTGGAACATCGCCAAATGGCCGGTGATGCTCGTGCTCGTCGTGGTGATCGTGGCGGTGCTCTACTACGTGACACCCAATGTGGCACAACCGAAGTTCCGGTGGCTCAGCCTCGGATCGGTCATCGCGATCGGCACCTGGATCGCCGCCTCGGTGATCTTTGCGTTCTACGTCTCCAACTTCGGCAGTTACGACCGCACGTACGGTTCGCTCGCCGGCGCCGTGATCTTCCTGCTCTGGCTGTGGATCACGAACCTGGCGTTGCTGTTCGGCGCCGAATTCGATGCCGAACTCGAGCGCGGCCGTCAGCTGCAGGCCGGCATCGCGGCGGAGGAGTCGCTGCAGCTACCCGAGCGCGACACCCGGGTGAGCGAGAAGAACGACGCGAAGCTGCAGGAACTCGTCGACTACGGACGACGGCTGCGCACCGGCGCCGGCCACGACACGGAAGAACCCCACCGCTGAGCAGCGCTCGGCGGCTAGAGCAGAAGACGAAGGGACCCCGCCGCCGAGCTGCCGCTCCAGCGCCTCGAGCACCGCCGGGTCCTCGATGGTCGAGGGAACCGTGTACTGCTCGTGATCGGCGATCTGCCGCATGGTCTTCCGCAGGATCTTGCCGGATCGGGTCTTCGGCAGCGCCTGCACCACCGTCACGTCGCGGAAGGTTGCGACGGCACCGATCTGTTCGCGGACCATCGTGACCAGTTCCTGCCGGAGCTTCTCCGGATCGATATCGACGCCGGCCTTGAGGACGACGTAGCCGCTGGGCCGCTGGCCCTTGAGCTCGTCGCGGATGCCGATGACCGCGCACTCGGCGACGGCGGGGTGCGACGCCACGACCGCTTCCATGCTTCCCGTCGAAAGACGGTGTCCGGCAACGTTGATGACGTCGTCGGAGCGGCCGAGGACGAACACGTAGCCGTCCTCGTCGATGTACCCGGAGTCGCCGGTGAGGTAGTAGCCGGGGAACGTGTCGAGGTAGGAGCGGCGGTAGCGATCCTCGTCGCGCCACAGACCGGTGAGGGTGCCGGGCGGCAACGGCAGCGCGATGACGATGTTGCCCTCGGTGCCGGCCTCGACGCGCTTGCCTTCGCCGTCGACGATTTCGACGCGGTAGCCGGGGACCGGGACGGTGGGGGAGCCGGCCTTGAGCGGCATCGGTTCGAGGCCGCGCAGATTCGCCGCGATCGCCCAGCCGGTCTCGGTCTGCCACCAGTGGTCGACGACGGGACGGTCGAGGACGGCGGTCGCCCATTCGTAGGTGTCCGGGTCGAGACGCTCGCCGGCCGCGAACAGCGTCTGCAGCGACGAGATGTCGTACTTCTTCAGTTCCTCGGCGTTCGGATCGGCCTTGCGGACGGCGCGGATCGCGGTGGGTGCGGTGAACAGCGCACGGACACCGTATTCGGAGATGATCCGCCAGAACGCGCCCGCGTCGGGGGTGCCCACCGGCTTGCCCTCGTACATCACGGTCGTCGCGCCGACGAGCAGCGGCCCGTACACGATGTAGGAGTGGCCGACGACCCAGCCGACGTCGGAGGCCGTCCACCACACGTCACCGGGGGAGATGTCGTAGATGTTGCGCATCGACCAGGTCAGCGCGACCGCGTGACCGCCGTTGTCGCGGACCACACCCTTCGGCTTCCCGGTGGTCCCCGAGGTGTACAGGATGTACAGCGGGTCGGTGGCCGCGACCGGGACCGGATCGGCCGGGCCGGCGTCGGCGACCAGCTCGTCCCAGTCGAACCACGCCGCCGACGAGGTCTTGTAGTCCGCGGCCGAGCCCGGGATGGACTCGCGGTCCTTGACGATCACGGTGTGCGGCGGGGTCTGCGACAGGCCGATCGCCTGTTCGACCATGGGGAGATATTCGACGGTGCGGCCCGGCTCGAGACCGCCGGACGCGGTCACCAGGAGCGCCGGCTGCGCGTCGTCGATGCGGGTGGCCAGTTCCTTCGCGGCGAACCCGCCGAACACCACCGAGTGCACGGCGCCGATGCGGGCGCACGCGAGCATCGCGATGGCTGCCTCCGGGATCATCGGCATGTAGACGATGACACGGTCCCCAGCGACGATGCCCTGGTCACGCAGCACGCCGGCGAACACGGCAACCTCGTCGAGCAGCTCGGAATAGGTGTAGGTGCGCTTGGCCGGGACCATCGCCGAGTCCCAGATCAGCGCGGTGCGGTCGCCGTGGCCGGCCTGCACGTGCCGGTCCAGTGCGTTGACGCTGGTGTTGAGCGTGCCGTCCGGGAACCAGCGGAAGGAGGGCGCCTCGGAACCGTCGAGAGCCCGGGTCGGTGCGTTCACCCAGTCCACTCCGCGCGCGGCGTCGAGCCAGAAGGTCTCCGGGTCCTCCACACTCTGCCGGAACGCCTCCGCGTACGAGCTCATCGATTCGTGTCCTTCCTCCACACAGCACTGTGACGCCGAACACCTTATGCGACCGGACGGTGCCCCGGGTGCCACCCCGCGGTTCGGTGCGGATGCCGTGCGACGGACGGTCCGAATCGGTCGACGAGCGGGTGGCGAACAGTAACGTGGATTACATGCCGCTGCTCGCCGAAGACCTGCTGCTGTTGCTGCTGGACGACGAATCGGGCAAACCGATCGTGGACGGTACCCGGTTGCCGCGGGTGCTGGCCGGGGCGGTGCTGCTCGAACTCGCGCTCGCCGGGACCGTCACGCCCGACATCGACGGCAGCGTCGTCCGGAAGGGCCGGCTCGTGGTGCGCCCGGACCCGGCGCCGGACGATCCGGTGCTCGCCGACGCCACCCGCAGGCTCGCCGACGCGAAACCGATGAAACCGGCGTCGGCGATCGAGAAGCTCACCAAGGGTCTGCAGGACACGCTGATCGATCGAATCGTCGACCGGGGCTGGCTGCGGGAAGAGCGCGGTCGGATCCTCGGACTGTTCACGACGCGCCGGTGGCCCGCGGTGGACGAGAGTCACGAGCGGCACGTGCGCGCCGAACTGCGGGCCGCGCTGGTCGACGGTCTCACTCCGGCGCCACGGACCGCGGCCCTTGTCTCGATGCTCTCGGCCGTCTCTGCGGCCTCGAAGGTGTTCCCGGACGCGGACAAGCGTGCCGTGAACAAGCGCGCGAAGGAGATCGCAGAAGGGGAATGGGCGGGAGCCGCGGTCCGTCAGGCGGTCGAGGCGGTCAACACCGCGATGATCGCGGCCGTCACCGCGGGTGCCGTCGCGGGCTCCAGCGGGTGAGCAGGAATCTCGTCGCGCCGGGTCACCGGGGTCGGACGAGGGGCTGATCCCTCGCAGCTCGCCCGGTCGCCGCCTATCGTTGTCCCATGGACCCGCCCGTGACGCGGTACATCCAGCGCGACGGTCACGCACTGGCGTACCAGCTCGTGGGCGGAGGACCACACCTGGTGGCCTGGTTCTTCGAGGACATGATGCACCCGGACCTGATGTGGACCGATCCGCATCTGCACTACAACTTCGAACGCTGCGCCAGCTTCGCGCGGTCGCTGTTCTTCCAGCGGCGCGGCTTCGGGCTGTCCGATCCGGTCGACCACGTTCCGACCCTCGAGGAGCAGGCCGACGACGTCCTCGCGGTCCTCGACGACGCCGGTGTCGCGCGGGTGACACTGGTCGGAGCCTCCAGTACCTGCGGGGCGGTCGCCCTGCTCGCCGCCCGCTGTCCCGACCGGGTCGCCGGGCTGGTCCTCGCCGAGCCTTGGTCCGAGGCTCTGCTGTCCGAGGACGGCGAGCCGCCGCCCGGATGGACCCGCGCCCAACGGGACCGGTTCGTCGATTCCTTCCGGGGCGCGTACGCACGCTGGGGGCACGGCGAACTGACCTCCCTGGCGCACCCCACCCTCGATGTTCCGCACAACCGCCGCATCATGGCCATGCTCGAACGCTGTTCTGCCACACCGGCAACCGCGCAGCAGCATCTCGAGTGGGCGATGCGGGTGAGCTACGTGCAGGTGCTGCCCTCGATCCAGTGCCGCACCGAGGTGCTGCACCAGCCGGAGAGCCTGTTCGCCCGGGACGCCGTCCGCCGGGTCGCCGAACTCGTGCCGAACGGCCGTTTCCACGACCTGCCGCCGATCCCGGCCGGTGCGACCCTCGGCGAGGCGTTGATCCCGGTGCTCGACCACGTCGAGGAACTCGCCACCGGCACGGTCCGCCCGGTCGACGCGGACCGCTTTCTCGTGACCATCCTGTTCACCGACGTCGTGCGCTCGACCGAGGTGCTCGCGCAGCTGGGGGACAACCGTTTCGCGGAACTCCTGGCCGCACACGACCGGATGGTGCGCGGCGAGGTCGGGGCGGGCGGCGGCAGCCTGGTCGGCATCGCCGGTGACGGCACCCTGAGCGTGTTCGACGGACCGGCGGCCGCGCTGCACTGCGCGCATCGAATAGACAGTGCGGCAAGGACACTCGGACTCGCGGTCCGGGCCGGTGTGCACGCCGGTCCGGTCACCCGTGCGGGTCCGGAACTGACCGGGATGACGGTGCACCTCGGGGCCCGCATCGCCGCATCCGCCGGCCCGGGGCAGGTGCGGTGCTCACAAACGGTGCGCGATCTCGCGGCCGGTGCCGACATCGACTTCACCGACCTCGGCAGGCACCGGCTCAAAGGCGTCCCCGGTCAGGTACGGCTGTTCGCCGCGACGAACGGGGCCCGGCCGACGCAGTCGGCGGCACCGCCGCGCCCGACCATGTCCGATCGGGCGGTCCTGACCGTGGCGCGCAAGGCCCCCGGCGTGCTCCGGGAACTCGCGCGCCTCGCGGGCCGACGCGGCCGGCTGCCCTGAGGTCGGGAACGCCGGGGCCTGCGGTGACCTTCCCCGGCCGGCACGCTCCCGGGTCGGATCTTCAGTCGGGCAACCCCAGCCGGCGGTAGCGTTCGAGGCGCCGCGCGTACCTCGTATCGGCGGGTTCGCTCGCCAGATCGCCCAGTTCGACGGCCACGGCCGCGCCGACCCGCTTCACGAACTCCGTGGGTTCTTCTGTAGCATCCGGGAATTCGGGAATCACACCGTCGACTATGCCGTGGCGCAACAGATCTCGTGAGCGAACTCCTTGCGCGGCGGCCATCTGCGGCGCGTGCGTCGTGTCGCGGTGCACGATCGCGCTCGCACCCTCCGGCGGCAGCGGCGCCAGCCAGCCGTTCTGCGCACACAGCACGCGGTCGGCGGGCAGCAGCGCCAGGGCGCCCCCGCCGGTGCCCTGACCGAGCAGCACAGACACCGTCGGGGTCGGCAGAGTCACCAGATCGGCTATGCACCGGGCGATCTCCGGTGCGAGTCCCTTCTCCTCGGCCTCACGCGACAGCGAAGCCCCGAGGGTGTCGATGACCAGCACCAGCGGCAGCCGCAATTCGTCGGCGAGCCGCATCGCGCGACGCGCCTCGCGCAGCGCACCCGGCCCCATCGTCAGCGCGGCGGACTGGCCGCTGCGGTCCTGACCGAACAGCACGCACGACACGCCCCGGAACCGGGCGAGCGAGAGCAGCACCGTCTTGTCGGCCTCGCCCTGACCGGTGCCGGACAGCGGTACCTGCGCCGACGCGGCGTGCCGCAGCAACTGCCGGATCCCGGGTCGTTCGGGACGGCGGGACAGGATCACCGACTGCCACGCGGGCACATCCGGCACCTCGTCGATGTCCGTGACGGCCGCCTCGGCGCCCTCGTCCGGGCTGCTCGGCTCGACCAGCACCCGCAGCGTGCGGTGCACGAGCCGTCGCACGGCCTCGAGCGGTGCCACCCCGTCGATCACGCCGTTGGCGGACAGGTTCTCGGCGGTCTGCACGCCCGGCGGGAATTCCTCGTGGTACAGCGCCTTGTAGACGCGCGGTCCGAGGAAGCCGACGAGCGCACCGGGTTCGGCGGCGGTGATGTGGCCGAGCGAACCCCACGACGCGAACACCCCGCCGGTGGTCGGATTGCGCAGGTACACCAGGTATCCGAGGTGCGCGGCCTTGTGCGCGGCGACCGCGGCGGCGATCTTCACCATCTGCACGAACGCGAGCGTGCCCTCCTGCATGCGGGTGCCGCCGGAGGTGGGGGACGCGAGCAGCGGCACCCCTTCGGCGGTGGCGCGTTCGATCGCCGACACGATGCGCTCGGACGCGGCCACCCCGATCGACCCGGCCAGGAACGCGAACTCGCACGCGATGATCGCGATGGGACGGCCGTGCACCGTGCCGATACCGGTGATCACCGATTCGTCGACGCCGGAACGCTCGGCCGCACGAGCGAGTTCGGCGCGGTACGTCTCGTCGGCGCCGACGTCGACGGGTGTCGTGTCCCAGGAGACGAAACTGCCCTCGTCGAGGACGCTGTCGATGAACTCCCGTGCGGAGATTTTGCTGCCGGCCACGTCGCCTCCACCTGTCGTTCCTGGTGTCAAGCTATACCGGAGTGGTCGCCCGGTACTCGGCCCGACCCACCGGATGCCGACGCGTCCTGTGGTGGCCGCACCCCGTGCCCGTACTGTGGGTGCAGTAACCCGAGTCGTGCCGCGTAGACCCGTCGCAACACAGCTCACCGAGGCGTACGGGTCGCGACACAGAAATGGACGCAGTCGAGTGCACGACACTGCCGGTCGAGGGATCCAAGCCTTCATCTCCGAGGTCATCCAGCGTGGAGGCCGCGCCGAGCGGCTCGACCACCTGCCGCGCACCCCGGTCGAGGTCCTGGGTGCGGACGGAAACAGCCGCATCGTCCGCGTCCGGACCAGGATCGACGGGGACTGGCAGGCCAGACGGCAGGATGCCCTGCCCGACACCGACGACACCGGCTCGCAGTTCTGGGTGTTCGTCGACCTGGGAAGCGACCCGGCGGGCTACTTCGTGTTGCCTTCCGACGAGGTCGCGGCGGGCATCGCCGCCGAGGTGGACCTCTGGATGGCGGATGTCCCCGGCCGGACACACACAGGCAGTCACGCCATCCCCCTCAGCAGCGTCGTCCACGGCAAGGACTGCTGGGACCTGCTCGGCTTGGCAGCAGCCAAGGACACCACTCTGTACACCGACGACGACGCGGCCGAGGCCGAGGCCGAGCGGTGCGCCCGCAACCGTGCGAAGAAGGCAAGTGCCGGTGCGGTGCGCAAGTCGGTCGAACCCGAGGTCGTCGAGGACCTGCGGCTGCGGGTGATCGCCGACCGGGGCGGTTACCGCGTCAAGGGCCGGTTCGACCCGGCTACCGGCACCCTCGAGATCACGGCCGGTCCGATGGAGGGCCGACGATTTCCGGACCCGACGACCGCCGCCCGCGCGGTCGCAAGCTTCATCAGCGGCGACACCGTAACCTGCGACGGCGGCACATTCTGGCGGCTCGATCAGCCGGAATCGACGCCGCTACAGCGCTACCTCGACTGACGGACGTTCGCGTCGCGCGGTCACACGATCGGTTCGAGGCCGAGGAGAAGGACACCGCCGAGTGCGATCGCCGAGACCCAGACGGTGGAGACGGTCGCGAGGACGAACGGGCGCCAGCCGACCCCGCGGAGGACGGAGACCTTCACCCCGGTGCCGAGCGCGAACATCGCGGTGGTGAGCAGGGCGGTCTGGGCGAGTCGTGCGAGGTCGAGCGCCGGGTCGGGCAGCAGTCCGGTCGCCCGCAACGCCACGAACCCGACGAATCCGAGCAGGAAGAGCGGAACCAGCGGTGGCCGCCCGGCGGGGCCGTCCGTGGTGCTGCGACGGCGGGAGGCGACACCGATCCACGCGACCACGGGTGCGAGGAGCGCGACACGGGCGAGTTTGACGGTGACGGCGACCGCGAGGGCGCTCGCCCCGGCCGTTCCGAGACGGCCGGCATCGATCGCGCCGCCGGTCGCCACGACCTGCGCCACCTCGTGGACGGCAGCGCCCGCCCAGATGCCGGCCCGAGTCGTGTCGAGCCCCAGCAGCGACGCGGCGAACGGGAGTCCGGGGATCATGGCGGTCCCGAACACGACCACCAGCGCCACGGCCGTGACGACATGCTGTTTTCGGGCTGCGGTCACCCCTTCGACGGCCGCGACCGCGGCGGCGCCGCAGATGGAGAAGCCGCACGCGATGAGCAGGCGTTCGCCCCACTCCATGCCGAGAAGCCGTCCCACGGCCATTGTGCCGGCGATCCCACCCACCACCACGGCGGCGGCGAGGGCGAGCACGCCCCAGCCGAGGCCGAGAACATCGGAGAGCAGCAGTTGCAGGCCCAGAAGTGCCACTCCGATGCGCAGCAGCCGTTTCGAGGCGACCGCGATACCGGGCGCCGTGAAGGACGGTAGCGCAAAGAAATTGGTGATCGTCGCTCCGAGGACGATCGCGATCAGCAGCGGGCTGATGCCGGACAGTCGGGCGATGCCGAGTGCCGCGGCGGCACCCACGGCGCAGAATGCGAGACCCGGCAACGGAGTTCGCAGACGCGTCCGGATCGGAGGCGTGGTAGCGACGGTGGGGGAGAGAACCATTCTCCCACCGTGGCCCGAGGACGCCGAAACCGATAGACGTCATTCCGGCATCAGGGCATATCGATTCGATATGTCACTCGGGTTCGGTGGACCTGCCCCCTATGGTCTCGGATCGCCATTGGCTCGGGCTGCGGCCGAACTGCTTTCGGAACCAGCGGGAGAAGTTCGCGGGGGAGGAGAACCCGAGAAGTTCGGAGACCTCGGTGAGCGAGTACCGGGTGTTGCCCACCATGTGCGAGGCCAGTTCGGCGCGGGTGGAATCGAGCACCGACGAGAACGTATGACCCTCTTCGGCGAGTTTGCGGTGCACGGTTCGGCGATCGACGCCCAGGCTCCGGGCGACCTGCTCGGCCGAGCACCGTCCGGTGGGCAGCAGGAGTTCGATCAGCTCGCGGACCCTGCTCAGGGTGGTGACGTCCTCGCGCGCGTCGACTCCTTCGAGAATCTTCCGGGTGTAGGGGCGCAGCAGCGGATCCGACATGGCGTTCGGTGCGTCGAGATCCTTGGTGTACAAGGATATTCCGTCGAATCTCTCGGCGAAGAGCACCTCGGTTCCGAACATCCGGCGATAGGGAGCCGGATCGTGGGGTGCGGGACGGGTGAAGGACACCGAGAGCGGCCGCCAGGTCCGGCCCAGGAATCCCTTCAGTAGCTGGTGCAGCACCCCGACGGCCAGGTCGATCGATTGGGGGAAGTCGCCGGGCACGCCCACGTCGAGTTCGACGCGCAGGGTCGTGATCCCGCCGTTCTCGCTGATGTGGGTCCTCAGGGCCTCGTTGTACATGTGCTGGTAGCGCACGAGCATCTTCACGGCGCTGCGGACATCGGGTTCCTCGCGGACGACCAGGCTCAACGGGCCGAGATTGGAGAAGCGGCGCAGTCCGGCGAGCGCGATGCCGAAGTCCTGCCGGCCGGACGCCGTCGCCGAGTTCTCGAGCAGGGTTGCGATGGCCGACGCCGGCACCCAGCGGTCCTGGAGACCGAGACCGGCGGGATCGAGGCCGACGTCGCGGATCATGCCGGCGGGTTCGAGTCCGGCCGAGTGGGCGAGCTCGACGTAGTTGTTGAGCGATGCATAGCGGGCGAGTGGCTTCATGTCGTCACCGATGTCCCGAAATGAACAGGGTCATGTCCCATAGGGATAAGCATAGGGGTCGGGAGCCCACTAGTGTTAGTCACATCACAGAGATCGGCTCCACGAACACCGGAGCCGGACACGCACAGCGTCGGTGAATTCCGCGATCCCGCAACGGGATCGAACGCACCCCGAAACCGGGCCCCACCTGTCGCAGCCCGTCTGCGACCCGGTGCGGCCGTGAAGGAGATACCGTGGCGAAAGCCGTTCGCTTCTACGAAACCGGTGGCCCCGAGGTCCTCACCTGGGAGGCCGTCGAGGTCGGAGACCCAGGACCGGGCGAGGTCCGCATCCGTCACGAGGCCGTCGGCATGAACTTCGCCGACACCTACTTCCGCACCGGCCTGTACCCCGCGCCGCTGCCGGCAGGCATGGGCGTCGAGGCCGCCGGAGTGGTCGAGGCGGTCGGCGCCGGCGTCGAGGACTTCGCACCCGGCGACCGCGTCACCTACACCGGCAGCCCTCTCGGCGCCTACAGCACCGAGCGCGTGATGCCCGCCGAGCATCTCATCCATCTGCCCGACGCGATCCCGTTCGAGACCGCCGCGGCGATGACGATGCGCGGACTGACCACCTCCTACCTGCTGCGCCGGATCCGGCCGCTCTCGGCGGGCGACACGGTTCTGCTCCACGCCGCCGCCGGCGGTGTCGGCCTGATCTTCACCCAGTGGGCGAAGCTGTTGGGAATCAAGGTCATCGGGACCGTGTCCACGGAGGAGAAGGCCGAGATCGCCCGGGCGCACGGATGCGACGAGGTGATCCTCTACACCCGTGAGGACGTCGCCACCCGCGTCCGCGAACTCACCGACGGCAAGGGTGTCCCGGTGGTGTTCGACAGCATCGGCGCCACCACCTACGAGACGTCGCTGAACTCGCTCGCCCGCCGGGGTCTGCTGGTCTGCTTCGGCACCGCCTCGGGGCCGATCCCCCCGATCGACGCCATGCAGCTCGCGATCAAGGGCTCGCTGTACGTGACCCGCCCCGCGCTGGCGGACTACATCGCAGACCCGGCCGAGCGAGCCGAACTCGCCGGCGAGCTCTTCTCGCACGTCGCGGCGGGCGACATCATCATCGAGATCAATCAGCGGTACGGGCTCGACGACGCCGTCCGCGCGCACCGCGACATCGAATCCGGCCGCAGCATCGGCTCTTCGGTCTTCACCCTCTGATCTGCACCACCTCGAAGGACACTCCCATGACCACAACGCTCCCTCCGGCCGGCGACACCCGCACCGCATTCCGGGTCGAGCGGCTCACCGCGACGATCGGCGCCGAACTGTCCGGCGTGTACCTCGGTGACGTCGCCCGCGACGAGACGCTGTTCGCCCAGCTCCGCGCGCTGCTCCTCGAGCACAAGGTGCTTTTCTTCCGGGACCAGGACATCAC
>NZ_JADZGH010000045.1:0-14056 GCF_015865005.1 Rhodococcus sp. CX | reverse complement strand
AGCCACCCCGAGCATCCCGGCCTGGTTCGGATCTACAAGGATCTCGACAGCGCGCCCGAGCACTACGAGAACGCCTACCACTGCGACGCCACGTGGCGGGAGAACCCGCCGATGGGTTGCGTGCTCCGGTGCGTGGAGACACCTCCCGTCGGTGGCGACACCATCTGGGTGAACATGGTCGAGGCCTACCGTCGTCTGCCGGATGCGGTGAAGGACAAGATCGCCGGCCTGCGCGCGCGGCACAGCATCGAGTCGAGTTTCGGTGCGGCACTGTCGACGGAGAAGCGGCATGCGCTGCACGCGCAGTTCCCCGACGCCGAGCACCCGGTGGTTCGCATCCACCCGGAAACCGGCGAGAAGATCCTGTTCGTCAATTCCTTCACGACGCACCTGGTCAACTACCACACCCCCGAGAACGTGCGATTCGGTTGCGACTACGCGCCCGGCGCCGGAGAACTGTTGCGCTACCTGACATCCCAGGCGGCGATCCCCGAGTACCAGGTGCGCTGGCGGTGGACCCGGAACAGCATCGCCATCTGGGACAACCGATCCACCCAGCACTACGCGGTCCAGGACTACTGGCCGGCCGTCCGCAGGATGGAACGCGCCGGAATCGTCGGCGACCGCCCCTTCTGACCTTCCCCCGATCCCCCCGATACCGATACGGAGACCTCCCATGCATTTCCACGACGACGCCCTGTTCCCCGAGTGCCAGGAGAAGCTGGTCATCACCGCGGCCCCCTACGGCCCGGAGTGGGAACCCTCCGACTTTCCCGAAGACCTGCCGCTGACCATGGAGCAGCACATCCAGCAGGCCGTGGACTGCTACGAGGCCGGCGCGACGGTGCTGCACATCCACGTTCGCGAACTCGACGGCAAGGGCTCGAAGCGACTGTCGAAGTTCAACGAGCTCCTCGCCGGCCTGCGCGAGGCCGTGCCGGACATGATCCTGCAGGTCGGCGGCTCGATCTCCTTCGCTCCGGAAGGTGAAGGCGCCGAAGCGAAGTGGCTGGACGACGACGTGCGGCACATGCTCGCCGAGCTCGACCCGAAGCCGGATCAGGTGACCATCGCGATCAACACCTCGCAGATGAACATCATGGAACTGATGACCGCGGACGACATCGCGGGTACCTCGATGGAACGCCCGGAGCTGGCCACGACCTACCGCGAGATGACGGTGCCCGCCGGACCCGAGTGGGTCGAGGAGCACCTGCGCCGCCTGCAGGCGGCGGGCATCCAGCCGCACTTCCAGCTGTCGAGCATCCCGCAGCTCGAGACCGTCGAACGGCTCATCCGCCGCGGCGTCTACACCGGACCCCTCAACCTCACGTGGGTGGGCATCGGCGGCGGCTTCGACGGCCCCAACCCGTACAACATCATGAACTTCATCCAGCGCGTCCCCGACGGTGCGTGCCTGACCCTCGAAACCCTCATGCGCTCGGTGCTTCCCGTCAACACGATGGCGATCGCGATGGGCCTGCACACCCGGTGCGGCAACGAGGACACCCTCTGGGGTCGCAAGGGTCGGAAGATGACCTCGGTCCAGCAGATCCAGCAGCTCGTCCGGATCGCCGGCGAACTCGGCCGTGAGGTCGCCACCGGCAAGGAAGCCCGCGACATCTACAAGATCGGCGAAACCTACCGCGACGCCGACGAAACCCTCGCCAAGCTCGGCTACGCGCCCAACCGTCGCCCCGGGCAGGTCGGCTTCACACAGCACGCCTGATCGACCTCGCTACACCCAGCGGTTCCGGGGCACGCACTCGCATCGTGCCCCGGGACCGCACCGCCCGCCGAGTCCCCACTCACCGAACCGTCTCCCCAGGAGCACCCATGGGACTGCACACCACCTCTGTCGCCGATCCGGGCGCCACCGTCGCCGGACCGCGCACCCGCTCACGGGCCTACCCGTGGATCGTCTTCGCACTCACCTTCGGTCTGCTGCTCTCCGACTACATGTCGCGGCAGGTCCTCAGCGCCGTCTTCCCCTTTCTCAAAACCGAATGGGCACTGGCCGATTCGGAACTGGCCTCGCTGACGAGCGTCGTCGCGCTCATGGTCGGGTTGCTCACCCTCCCGTTGTCGCTGCTCGCCGACCGGTGGGGTCGCGTCAAGAGTCTGGTGCTCATGGCCACGTTGTGGTCCGCCGCGACATTGCTGTGCGCGGTCGCGAGCAACTACGAGCAGATGCTCGGCGCCAGGTTCCTCGTCGGTGTCGGTGAAGCGGCCTACGGCAGCGTCGGAATCGCATTGGTCCTGAGCGTGTTCGCCCCGCGGATCCACGCGACCCTCAGCGGCGCATTCATGGCAGGCGGTTCGTTCGGCTCGGTCGTCGGTGTCGCGCTCGGCGGTCTGATCGCCGTGCATCTGAGCTGGCGGTGGTCGTTCGCCGCGATGGCGGTGTTCGGGCTTCTCCTCGTGGCGCTGTTCCGCGCACTCGTCAGTGAACGGAAGCTGGCGCGGTATTCGGTCGACGATGCTCCCGAAACGAAGGTCGCGTCACCGCCGGACGGCTTCCGGGCTCCCGTGTCGAGCCTGTTCACCAACCCCGCGGTGCTGTGCGCCTACGCGGGTGGCGGCCTGCAGATGTTCACCGCGGCGGTCCTGCTCTCGTGGACACCCAGCTTCTTCAACCGGTACTACGGCCTCGCTCCCGACAAGGCCGCCGCCGCAGCAGCGATCGTCGTGCTCCTCATCGGCAGCGGCATGGTCGTCTGCGGCGTGATCACCGACCGCGTCGGGCGCTTGGACATCGCCCGGAAGTGGACCACCGCCATCGTCTACTGCGCGATCTCGCTGGTGACCCTGGTAGCGGCGTTCCGCCTCGAAGCAGGCACCGCACAGTTGGTGCTCCTCGGCATCGGCGCGTTCTTCTCGGCAGGATCGTCCGGCCCGACGGCCGCGATGGTCGCCAACCTCACCCATTCCTCGGTCCGTGCCTCGGCCATGGGCACCCTCACCGTCGCGAACAACCTGCTCGGCCTCGCGCTGGGACCGTTCGTCATCGGCATCCTCGCCGACCGCCTCGGCCTCGTCGGCGCGCTGCAGCTGGCGCCGCTGATCTATGTCGTCGCCATCGTCGCGCTGATCGCAGGCAAGCGGCTGTATCCGGCGGGTCTGCGCCGCTTCGCCGAGCTGCGTGACCGCGCCGTCCAGGTCAGCTGACCCCGAACCGTACCTCGACGACCCCCGGAGCTCCCTGTGAACACTTCTTCGTCCCCGACCGTGGTCATCGTGCCCGGCCTGCGCGACCATGTCGCCGACCACTGGCAGACCCTCCTCGCCGAACGACTCGACGACGCCCGCATCGTGCCGCCGCTCGAACACCACAAACTCGATCGCGCCGCCCGCGTCGCTGCCCTCGACGCCGTTCTCGCCGACACCGCCGGTCCGGTGGTGCTCGTCGCGCACAGCGCCGGCGTCGTCACCACCGTCCACTGGGCACAGAATCCGACCCGCCCGATCCAAGGGGCACTGCTCGCGACCCCCGCGGACGTCGAACTGCCACTGCCGGCCGGATATCCGACGACGGACGAACTCGAACACGGGGGATGGACCCCGATTCCCCGCCGTATCCTGCCGTTCCCGAGCATCGTCGCGGCCAGCCGCAACGACCCGCTCGCCGGCTTCCGCCGGGTCGCCGGAATGGCCGAGGCGTGGGGGAGCCGCCTGGTCGATCTCGGTGACGTCGGGCATCTGAATCCCGCAGCCGGATACGGCTTCTGGCCCGACGCCGAGACGCTGCTGCAGGAGCTGATCGACGACACGAGTCCGGTGCTCTCACAGGCAGAGTGAGTTCTTCCGGGCATCACACACCGCAACGACAGGATCTACCCATCCCATGTTCAATCTTTCCGTGCTTCTCGAGGATTCCGCTCGCCGCTACCCGGACAGGGTCGCGCTGGTCCACGGCACCGAGCGGCTGACCTACGCCGAACTCGATGTCCGCGCCGACCGAATCGCGGCTCTGCTGATCGATCGCGGTATCCGGCCCGGCGAACGAATTGCGCTGACGTGCCCGAACATTCCTGCGTTTCCCGCCGTGTACTACGGCATCCTCAAGGCCGGGGGTGTGGTGGTGCCGCTGAACACCCTGCTCAAGCCCCGCGAGATCGCCTATCACCTGAACGATTCCGGCGCAGCCCTCTACTTCTGCTTCGAGGGCACGGACGAGCTGCCGACGGGCGAGTACGGTCGGTCCGCCTTCGCGGAAGCGGACGGCTGTCGCGAAATCCTCTTTCTCTCCGCAGATTCGGATGTGGTGACGACGGCCGACGGAAGCGAT
This sequence comes from Rhodococcus sp. CX, assembly GCF_015865005.1. Classification (NCBI taxonomy): domain Bacteria; kingdom Bacillati; phylum Actinomycetota; class Actinomycetes; order Mycobacteriales; family Nocardiaceae; genus Rhodococcus; species Rhodococcus sp. CX. The sequence continues at coordinate 9,768 of NZ_JADZGH010000045.1, read as the reverse complement.
GCGCGACCCGTCGTCGACCCGGACTGGGTGGTCGGGACCGGTGCCGTGGTGCGCTGCCCGACCGACACCGCGGTCGTGCTCTACACGAGCGGAACCACCGGCCGGCCGAAGGGTGCGGAACTCACGCACGCGAACATGGTCCTCAACGCACTGACCGCGAACCGCCTGTTCGACAGCAATCCGCTGCGCCACGACACCTACCTGCTCACGCTGCCGCTGTTCCACTCGTTCGGGCAGACGGTGACGATGAACGCCGGGTTGTCTGTCGGTGCGACGCTGGTGCTCATGCCCCGATTCGAGGCGAAGGCCGCCCTGGATCTCATGCTCGCCGAATCGGTCACCGTGTTCGCGGGTGTCCCGACGATGTACTGGGCGCTGCTCGGCGCGGTGGACGAGTCCGTCGACGTGAAGCGGATCGCCCGCACACTCCGCCAGGCGATCTCCGGTGGGGCGGCGCTGCCCGTGGAGATCCTGACCCGGTTCGCCGAGCGCTTCGGCATCGGAATCCTCGAGGGCTACGGCCTGTCGGAGACGTCGCCCTTGGCGATGTTCAGCGACCCCGAGCGGGAGCCGCGGCCCGGTTCGATCGGGGTTCCGGTGTGGGGGATCGAGGCGATGCTCGTCGACGAGGACGGGAATCCCGTGACCGGGCCCGACGCGGTCGGTGAACTCGTGCTGCGCGGGCACAACGTCATGAAGGGCTATCTGGACCGGCCCGAAGCGACGGCAGAGGTGATGCGCGACGGCTGGTTCCGTACCGGCGACCTCGCCCGCAGGGACGACGACGGCTTCTACTACATCGTCGACCGGGCCAAGGACCTTATCGTCCGGGGTGGGTTCAACGTCTACCCGCGAGAGATCGAGGAGGTGCTGATGAGCCACCCGTCGGTCTCGCTGGCCGCGGTCGTCGGAATCCCCGACGAGCGGCACGGTGAGGAGGTCAAGGCATTCGTCATCCCCGAGGCGGGAGAACGACTCGGCGAGGCCGAGCTGATCGACTGGTGCAAGGAGCAGATGGCGGCGTACAAGTATCCGCGCCGGATCGAGTTCACGGCCGTCCTGCCCATGACCGCCACCGGGAAGATCCTCAAGCGGGCGCTGGTCGAGTCCGCCTCGTCGACGCAAGCGGGTGTGTCGTGACCGGCCCGGGAACCCGCCCGACCGTGGAACGCATGCGGGACGAGGGTTTCTGGAATCCGCTGTGGGACGACCTGGACCGGATGGACCCGGCGTGGACCGAGCAGTACATGGCCGCGGCCATGCAGCCGCTGCAGTCCGGCTCGCTCACGCCCCGGGAGATCCAGCTCCTGTGCATCGCGGTGGACGCCAGTTGCCTGCACATGTATGCGCCCGGCGTGCGGCGCCACATCCGTGCCGCACTCGAACTCGGCGTGGAACCCGAGGCGATCCTCGACGTCCTGAAGTTCGCGACCACCGTCGGGATCCACTCCTGCAACATCGGTGTGCCCATCCTCGTGGAGGAGATGGAACGTCGGGCTGCTTCGGGACCGGTGTCACCGCCCGAGGGCTTCCTTCCACGTGACGGTGCGGCCGATCCGCAGGATCGAACGCTGGTAGATCTTCGCCGCCACGACAGCGAGGAGCGCGGTGACCACGATCATGAGCACGATCGTGCCGACGATCTGGAACGGTGATGCGACGCCGGCCGCGATCCGCAGCGGCATGAGGATCGCCGAGAACGGCGGAATCCAGCTCAGTACCGTGCTCCACGTGGCGTCGGGATCGTCGACGGACGAGAACGCGGCGAAGAACATCGCGAGGATGATCATCATCAACGGACCAGAGGTGGAGTTGACATCCTCCTGCCGCGACACCATCGACCCGGCGGCGGCGTAGAGCACCGCAAAGAACGCGAATCCGAGGACGAACCAGCCGAGTGTGCTCGCGAACACCCCGAGCGCGGTGCCGGTGATGGTGAGCGTGTCGGTGGCCAGGGCGGCTCCGACACCGACAACGCCGTACGCGGCGAGCTGCAGCAGGCCGACGGCACCGATGCCGATGATCTTGCCCCACAACAACTGCAGCGGGCGCAGCGTCGACAGGAGCAGTTCGACGACGCGCGAGGACTTCTCCTCGACGACCCCCATGGCGACGTACATGCCGAACATCAGGATCTGCATGTACAGCAACACCACGGCGACGATCGACAGGACGACTCGCTGACCCTGCTCCGGATCGGGCGGGTCGATCGCTTCGACGACGACGGTCGATCGCGCGGTGGCGTCGGCGATCTCGGCGGGATCGACTCCGCGTTCGGTCAGTGCCGCCGACTGCGCGTCCTGCGCGACCGCGGCATCGAGAACGGTCTTCAGCCCGGCGTCGATATTCGATTCGGTGACGGCGGTGACGCCCGCGGGCTCGCGGGGGATCAGCACGACGTCGAGTTCGCCCGCGGAGACCTGTGCGCGACCCGTATCGCCGTCCGGTACTTCGGAGATCTCCAGCGGCATGCCGGTGGCGTCGCCGATCGCGCCGAGTGCTGCGCTCAGCTGCGGCGCGGCGACGACACCGACGGTGGGCCGGTCGTCGTCGGATCCGCCGAAGATCGACATCGCGACGATGCCCACCACGATCGCGACGAGCACGATCGCGTTGCTGACGACGAAGCTCTTCTTCCGAACCTGAGTGACGAACTCGCGTCGCGCGACGAGCCCGATCGCACGTGTCGTGGTCAACGGGGCGCTCATGCGGACACCACCTCCCGGAACAGATCGGCCAACGACGGTCGGTGCAGCGAGAATTCGTGCACGGGCCCGGTTTCGAGTGCGGTCTTCAGGATCTGCTGGTCGTCGACCCCGGGTGCGACGGACAGCACGGTCCGGCCGTCCGTGTGCTCGACGGTGCCGACGCCGGGCAGTCCGTCCGCCCAGTCGGGCGGTGCCTGCGGTGCGTGCACGACGAGGCGGGCGTCGCCGCCGGAGCGCAGTTCGTCGACGGTGCCGACGGCACGCATCCGGCCCTTCGCGATGATGCCGACGCGGTGGCACAGGCGCTGGACGAGATCGAGCTGGTGACTCGAAAAAACCACGGGAACACCGCTGTTCGCCTTCTCCATGAGCACCTCGCTCATGACGTCCACGGCGACGGGGTCGAGGCCCGAGAAGGGTTCGTCGAGCACGAGAACCGTCGGGTCGTGCACGAGCGCGGCGGCCAGCTGGACGCGCTGCTGATTGCCGAGGGAGAGCGAATCGACGGTGTCGCCGAGACGTTCGGCGATGCCCAGGCGTTCCGTCCACCGGCGCACCGCGCCGTCCGCGTCGGAACGGGACAGGCCGTGCAGCTGAGCGAGATACGACAGCTGTTGTCCCACTTTCATCTTGGGATACAGTCCGCGTTCCTCCGGCATGTAGCCGATGGTGCGGCGCACGTCGAGATCGACCGGCCTGCCGTCGAGCAGCACCTCACCCGAGTCCGCGGCGAGCACGCCCAGCGTGATGCGCATGGTGGTGGTCTTGCCGGCGCCGTTGCTGCCGACGAACCCGAACAGTTCGCCGGGCCGGACCTCGAAGCTCAGGTCGTCGAGGGCGACGATGTCGCCGTAGCGTTTGGTCAGGTGGCTCAGCGTCAAGGTCACAGATGGTCCTCCGGGTCGTCGTCGGGGCGGATCCAGGCCAGGATCATCGCGGGCAGGCAGCCGGCGAACAGGATCGAGGCCAGAGTGAAACCTCCTGCGGCGTAGGCCAGATCCTGGTGGTCGACGCTGTCCGTGGTCGATCCGAGCAGTAGTGCCAGGATGGGAATCATCACGAGCACCTGAGCGACACCGAGCCCGATCGACCGGGCGCTGTTGCGTTCGGAGATCTCCCGTTCGTCGAGCGCGTGCCGGGGTGCGTCGGACAGCCGGCTCGACACGATCTGCAGGGACGTCCAGGTCACGAGGAACACGAGTGTCAGCGGTAGCCAGGCGAGTGCGGCGAGCGGAACGAAATAGGTCGCGGTCGTGGCGACGAACATGCAGGCCAGCACGACGGCGAGAATCACGGTGAGCAGCCGGCGACGCGCTCGGGTGCGCCAGGTCGGGAGCCACCCGGACATCCGTTCCTGGTTGTCGAGGAATCTGCGCGTGCGACGCGCCTCGTACCGCTCGAGCAGGTTCTGCGCGGGCATCTCAAGCCTCCTTCGGTGCGGGACGGTGCAGCCCGGCGGACAGCGGCGCGAACTCCGTGCGCGAGAACACGGCCTCGACGGGCAGGCCGAACACGTCGCAGATGCGGAACGCGAGGTCGAGGCTGGGGTAGTGGTCGCCGCGCTCGAGAGCGCCGATGGTCTGGGGATTGACCTCGACCAATGCGGCGAGCTGGCTGCGGCTCAATCCGCGGTCCGCGCGGAGTACGCGGATCCGGTTGTAGATGGGGAGGGTTTCCCCACGGCGTACCGGGCTCATACAACAAAGTGTTGTGAAAACCCAACGATCTGTCAACCGCGTCGCCGAGCGAGTGGCACGCTCAGTCGATCTGAGGAGTCGAGCGATACATTCGCTCGGAAAAAGGGAAGGCCCGCCGACGCGTACGGTCGGCGGGCCGAATCCCGAGACGTCTACTGCTGGGGTGCGGACTTCTCCGGCGCCGTGTGCGGAACCGGGCAGCCGGGGGTGAAGGTGCCCATACTGTTGATGTCGAAGCCGTTGGGGTAGCTGCGGATTCGGGGCATGTCGTGGACGAACTGCGGCTTGCGTCGCGGCGGGAGGACGGCGAGCAGCCGGGCACGGCCCCGCAGCGCCCCGACCGAGAGCTTCCCGGCCAGGCTTCCGGGCTCGGGGTAGCGGAACGCGGCGAGCAGCGGCTCGTCCATGAGGCAGCGGCTGAACAGTTCGACCGCCGGCTTGGCGAAGCCCGGGTAGAACGACGCGAGCAGGTCCATCGTGGCGTCGGCGACGCGTCGACCGCCGGCGTCGAACGCGAAGTGCTCGGCCTCGTAGCTGTCCATGAGGGTCTCGAACTCACCGTAGGTGGCCGGAATGTCCTTGATGCCCATGTGACGCCCGAGGGCCTGGTAGTAGCGGACCGACGCGAGCAGTTCGTCGTCGGTCAGCTGCCGCCAGCCGTAGGCCTGGATCCAGCGCTGCGGGACGACCACGAACGTGGAGAGCACGTAGCGGAAGTCGTCGTTGGAAATGTCGTACATGCGGTGCATCTGGTTGATGCGACGGATCGCGGCCTTGCCCTCGGCGCTGTCGAATCCCTGGAGGAGCGGGACTTCGAGCAGGATCGAGGTGTCGTCGTAGCGCTTCTGGGTGGTCTCGGTGAACGCGCCGGTCGCGTCGAGCAGCGACCCGATGCTCGGCACCGCATACGTGCGGAACAGCGCGAAGCTCAGGGCCTGGTTGAAATCCCACGGGAATTCGTAGGTGGTCAGGTTGCGGTAGATCTCGTGGAATCGGCTCTCCGGGTCGAGACCGGCGTTGCGGTTGGGTTTGCTCACGGCTTCTCCTTCGCGTCCCGGTCGGAGTGTAAGTAGGGTTATATTTTTGTGCAAGAGGTCACAATCGAGGGACGTGGCCGGATCGGAGGAGACATGGCTTCGGACGGGGGAAAGAGGAAGGTACCCACGCGCGGCGCTCAGTTGCGCTATCTCGAGGCCGGACTCGACGTGCTCGGCAGGCAGGGTCACGCCGGACTGAAACTCGCGACGGTGTGCGAGGAGGTCGGCGCCACCAGCGGCTCGTTCTACCACGCGTTCCCCAACTGGGGTGAGTACACGTCCGCGCTCATCCACTACTGGCGCGAAACCAAGAGCGACCGCCTGATCGGCGATGCACGAGAGGTCGCCGACCCGGTCGAACGGCTCCAATTCCTCATCGACGTCGCCCTCAACCTGCCTCACGACACCGAGGCGGCCATCCGCGTGTGGGCGGCCCACGACCCCGACGTCCGGGCGATCCAGATCGAGGCCGACGAGGAACGTCGGCAGTTCATCGCCGAGGCCTTCTTCGACGCGACCGGCGACCGTGCGCTGGCCGAACGGCAGGCGACCGTCGCGATGTACATGCTCGTCGGGTACGAGAGCGGAACCCACCGATCCCGGGACGACCTGGCCTGGGCCTTCCGCACCTTCGTGGAACACGCACTCGCGGCCGTCGCCCAGAGGTGACCGCCGGGCGGATCAGTCCTCGTTGAACCCGCGGATCCGGTCCAGCTCTCGACGTTCCTTCTTCGTCGGCCGGCCGGCACCGCGGTCGCGGCGGGGGAGCGACGCGAGGATCTCCTTCGGCGGCGGCGGAGGACTGTGGTCGAGATAGGCGGTCGCCGCGATGGGGGCGCCGACCCGCTTGTTCACCAATTGGGTGACCTCGACGATCTTTTCGAGCCCGTGGGCGCGGACCCGGACCTCCGCGCCGATCGTCACCGGTGTCGACGGCTTCGCGGTCATCCCGTCGACGCGCACGTGCCCGGCCCGGCACGCCGCCGCGGCAGCCGAGCGGGTCTTGAACAGTCGCACCGACCACGTCCAGCTGTCGACCCGGACACTGCCGCTCATGCGTTCTCCTCGGTCAGCTTCCCGTCGTCGAGGCGCCACCGCCGGGTGCTGCGGGTGGTGTCGAGCATCCGGCGGTCGTGCGTGACGAGCAGCAGCGTGCCCTCGAAACTGTCGATGGCCTGTTCGAGCTGCTCGATCGCCGGAAGGTCCAGGTGGTTCGTCGGTTCGTCGAGCACCAGCAGGTTCACCCCGCGCGCCTGCAGCAGCGCGAGTCCGGCGCGGGTGCGTTCGCCGGGGGACAGCGACGACGCCGGCCGCAGCACGTGGTGGCCCTTCAACCCGAACTTCGCGAGCAGGGTCCGCACATCCGCGTCGGGCCAGTCGGGTATCTGCGCACCGAACGCCTCGACGAGCGGCTCGTCACCCTCGAACAGCCCACGCGCCTGGTCGATCTCACCGATCTCGACGCCGGAGCCGAGCGACACGCTGCCGGCATCGGGAGTCAACGTGCCGAGGAGCAGGCCGAGCAGCGTCGTCTTCCCGGCGCCGTTGGGTCCGGTCACCAGGATGCGGTCACCCCAGTCGACCTGGGTGGTCACGGGACCGAAACAGAAAGCGCCACGGCGAATCTCGGCGCCGTTCAGGGTCGCCACGACCGCGCCGCTGCGGGGTGCGGCCGCGATCGACATCCGCAGTTCCCATTCCTTGCGGGGCTCCTCGACGACGTCGAGCCGTTCGATGCGGCGCTGCGTCTGGCGAGCCTTCGCCGCCTGCTTCTCGGTGGCCTCGGCGCGGAACTTCCTGCCGATCTTGTCGTTGTCCTTCGACTTGCGGCGCGCGTTGCGGACCCCGTGCTCGAGCCAATTGCGTTGCATCCGAGCGCGATCCTCGAGCTGCTGCTTGGTGTCGGCGAACTCCTCGTAGGCCTCGCGCGCGTGCCGTCGCGCGACCTCCCGCTCGACGAGGTACGCCTCGTATCCGCCGTCGTACACGGCGATCTGCTGCTGCGCCAGGTCCAGCTCGACGATGCCGGTGACGGTCCGCGCCAGGAACTCGCGGTCGTGGCTGACCACCACGAGCGCGGTGCGGGTCTCGGCGACGAACCGCTCCAGTTGTTCGAGCCCGGCCAGATCGAGGTCGTTGGTCGGTTCGTCGAGCAGCAGCACGTCGTAGCGCGACAGCAGCAGCGCCGCGAGCCCGGCCCGGGCCGCCTGCCCGCCGGACAGACCGGTCATCGGGGCGTCGAGCCCGACGTCGAGGCCCAGGTCGGCGACGGTCTTCTCGGCGCGTTCGGCCAGGTCGGCGCCACCGAGCGCGAGCCACCGTTCGAGCGCCGGGGTGTAGTCGTCGACGTCGGATTCGCCGAGCGCCTCCGCCGCGGCGTTCATCACGCGTTCGGCCTCGGCGACACCGGTCCGTCGTTCGAGGAACCCGAGGATCGTCTCCCCGGCGATGCGCTCGGGTTCCTGGGCGAGATAGCCGACGGTCGCGTCGGGCGGGCTGAGGGTGATCGTGCCGGTCACGTCGGCGGTACCGACGCCGGCGAGCGTCGTGAGCAGTGTCGACTTACCGGCGCCGTTCGCGCCGACCAGGCCGATCACGTCGCCGGGAGCGACCGTCAGGTCCAGTCCGCTGAACAGGGTCCGTTCGCCGCGGGACGCGGACAGCCCGTCGATTCGTAGTGTTGCGCTCACCGGGCGATTATCCCGCCCCGGGTGTACGGGTCCGTCACCCGGGGATGCTGAGTTTCGGCGGTCGGCGAGGTCGGTATCGGTGGACAATCGGCGAAACGAGGGAGGCCGGCATGGGCACACCGGTGACGACGATCGACACACGGTTCGGTGATCCGGACGCGCAGCCGATGGCGTGGAGCGACACCGAGCGCCTGCTCACGGACGCGGAACTGTACTGGCTGAGCACCACCGGGCGCGGAGGGGGACCGCACGTCACCCCGCTGATCGGGCTCTGGCGCGACGGCGCGTTCTGGTTCTGCACGGGTCCGGGCGAGCAGAAGGCCCGCAACCTGCAGCACGAGACGCAGGTCGCGGTGACGACGGGCACGAACACGTGGGCCGACGGCGCCGACGTGGTGGTCGAAGGCGACGCCCACCGGATCACCGATCCCGCGCAATTGCAGACGCTGGCGGACGCCTACCTCGCCAAGTACGGAGAGCAGTGGCGCTTCGAGGTCGTCGACGGAGGATTCGGCGGCGAGGGATTCGGCGCGGAGGTGTTCCGGGTCGACCCGCGCAAGGTCCTCGTGTTCGCGAAACACCCGCACGGGCAGACGACGCACCGGCTGCGCTGAGCGCCGCGGCCGCCGAGCGTGCAGAACCTGTCGCGATTTTCGGTGGGACACAACAAGATCTGCGCACTCGGCCGGGGCGTCAGCGCGGGGGACCGGATTCGACGGTCAGCGTCGCGGTCTGCGCGGCACCGGTCTTGTCGCGCCAGCCGATCTCGACGGTGTCGCCCGGGCGTCGCGCCATCAGGAGGGTTTCGAGGTCGCCGTTGGAGGCGACGGGCTTGCCGTCGAACGAGGTGATGATGTCGCCGATGTCGAGCCCGGCGACCTCGGCCGGTGAGTCGAACGACACCCACAGCACCTCCGCGCCGCGGTTCTCGCCGTCTTCGCGGACGGTGGTGACCCTGACTCCGAGCAGAGGAGTCGGGCCCACGTGCACGGTGCCGCCGCCGGTGCCCGCGCGGATCTGCTCGACGATCCGCATCGCAGCGGAGATCGGCACCGCATAGGCCTCCGGGGCGACGGGGGTCTCGGCGGGATCCTCCGCGATCGCGCCCGCAGTGTTCACTCCCACGACGGCGCCGAACGCGTCGACGAGCGGACCGCCGGAATCGCCGGGCCGGATCGCCACGTCCGACTGCAGCATCCCGGTCAGCCGGTGCCGCGACCCGTCGGCCGAGTCTCGCACGAGCACATTGCGCCCGGTTGCGACGATCGTGCCGGGAGTAGCGACGACGACCCCACCGCCGTCGGCGTTGCCGAACGCGGTGACGGCGGAACCCACCCGGGGCGCCTCGGCGTCGGCGAGCGTCGCGACCGGCAGATCCCGGGCGCTGCCGAGCTGCACGACCGCGACGTCGTGGACGCGGTCGTAGCCGTTGACGGCGACGTCGTAGGACAGGCCGGTCGCGGCGCTGAAGGCGGTGATCTCGTCGGCGCCGCTGACGACGTGATGGTTGGTGAGCACGAGGCCGTCGGAGGTCAGGACGATCCCGGTTCCCGCCATCCCCGTCCACCCGTCGGTGGCGGTGATCGTGACGACGGCGGGCGCGATCCGGGCGGCGAGTTCCTCCGCGGTCGCGGGC
>NZ_JADZGH010000044.1:2517-17543 GCF_015865005.1 Rhodococcus sp. CX | reverse complement strand
ACCTGTACCCGCGCCATCCCGGCTGTGCACTCCCCACCCGCCGAATCCCCCGCCCCTATCCGAGCGAATGTATCGTTCGTCTCCTTGGATCGAGCGAACGGTACATTCGCTCGGAAAGGCGGAGGGGTGGCGAAACTTTCCCGAGCTTCCGACCTAAGGACCCGTTCATGACCATCGGACTGAGTGACGAGGACCGCGAACTCCGCGATTCCGTGCGCGGATGGGCTGCGCGCCACGCGACCCCCGCGGTGATCCGCGACGCCGTCGAGGCCAAGACCGAGACGCGACCGCAGTACTGGGGTTCGCTCGCCGAACTCGGCATGCTCGGACTGCACCTGCCGGAAGAGGTCGGTGGCGCCGGGTTCACCCTCCTCGAAACCGCAATCGTCGCAGAGGAACTCGGTCGAGCGATGGTGCCCGGCCCGTTCTTGCCCACCGTGATCGTCTCCGCCGTCCTGCATGCCGCCGGTCGTACCGGCGAACTCGCGGGGCTGGCCGACGGCTCGCTGTCCGGCGCGGTGTCCCTGCAACCCGGCGGTCTGCGCATCACCCGCGACGGCGGCACCGCCACCCTGTCCGGTACCTCGGGCTATGTGCTCGGCGGTCAGGTCGGCGACGTGTTCCTGCTCGCCGCCGACGACGCGGGCGAACTCGCCTTCGTCACCCTGCATCGCGACCGTCTCGACGTCACCGACCTGCCCAGCCACGACGTGGTCCGGCGCAACGCCGAGATCACCGTCGACGGCGTGGTTCTCGCTGCCGGCGACCTGCTGACGCTCGACGCGCAGCGGGTCCTCGATCTCGCCGCCACCCTCTTTGCGGCCGAGGCGGCCGGCCTGGCCGACTGGGCCACCACGACCGCCGCAGACTACGCCCGCGTGCGTCAGCAGTTCGGGCGGGTCATCGGCCAGTTCCAGGGCGTCAAGCACAAGGCGGCCCGCATGCTGAGCCTCACCGAGCAGGCCCGCGTCACCGCGTGGGACGCCGCGCGGGCGCAGGGCGAGGACATCCCGGCCGACGAGGCGTCGCTCGCCGCCGCGGCGGTCGCGCCCGAGACCGCGTTCCAGGTCACCAAGGACTGCATCCAGATCCTCGGCGGCATCGGCTACACGTGGGAGCACGACGCGCACCTGTATCTCCGGCGCGCGCAGTCGCTGCGGATCCTGTCGGGCTCCACCGCATCCTGGAAGCGCCGGGTCGCGACGCTCACCCTCGGCGGCGCCCGCCGCGTCCTCGGTGTCGACCTGCCCGCCGAAGCCGAGCAGATCCGCGCCGACGTCCGTGCCGAACTCGCACCGGCCGTCGATCTCGAGGGTGCCGATCGGACGAGGTACCTCGCCGAGAAGGGCTATACCGCACCGCATCTGCCCGCGCCGTGGGGCAAGGGCGCCGATGCCGTCACCCAGCTCGTGATCGCCGAGGAACTGCGGTCCGCGGAGCTCGAACCGCACGACATGATCATCGGGAACTGGGTGGTGCCCACGCTCATCGCGCACGGCAGCGACGAGCAGCTGCGGCGCTTCGTTCCGGCATCGTTGCGCGGCGACATCGTGTGGTGCCAGCTGTTCTCCGAACCCGGTGCCGGCTCCGACCTCGCCGGGCTGTCCACCAAGGCCACGAAGGTCGATGGGGGCTGGAAACTGCAGGGCCAGAAGGTGTGGACGTCGATGGCCCGCGTCGCGGACTGGGGAATCTGTCTGGCGCGCACCGACTCCGGTGCGGCCAAGCACCAGGGCCTGTCGTACTTCCTGATCGACATCAAGAACTCCGAGGGTCTCTATATCCGTCCGCTGCGGGAGATCACCGGTGAAGCGCTGTTCAACGAGGTGTTCCTCGACGACGTCTTCGTTCCCGACGAATGCCTCGTCGGCAAGCCTGGCGACGGCTGGAAACTCGCTCGCACCACACTCGCCAACGAGCGGGTGTCTCTGTCGAACGACTCGTCGCTCGGAGCGGGTGGCGAAACCCTGCTGTCCCTGGCGGAGAACGTCCCCGGTGGACTCGACGACGAACAACTGACGGTCCTGGGCAAGATGCTGTGCGACGCGCAGGCCGGTGGTCTCCTGGCATTGCGGTCGACGCTGCGGTCGCTGACCGGCGCGCAGCCCGGCGCGGAGTCGTCGATCGCGAAACTGCTCGGCGTCGAGCACATCCAGCAGGTGTGGGAGGTCGCGATGGAATGGATCGGGCCCACCGCACTGCTCGGCGGGCAGGATCGCCGGTCCCCGACGCAGATGTTCCTCAATGCGCAGTGCCTGTCCATCGCCGGAGGAACGACCAACGTCCAGTTGAACATCATCGGTGAGCGGCTTCTCGGTCTGCCGCGCGATCCCGAACCCGGAAAGTGAGCACGCCCCCGAGGGGCGGTCGGCACGTGTTCACCCACGTAACCACGGAGGTCCGATGAAGGTCGATCCGGATACACACCCCGTCGTCGGGAAGGCGCCCGACGGCACGGTCCTGACGTCGGCGCCGCAGGACACCCCCGTGGACCGGGCGACCGCCGCGGCCCGCCGGGTCGTGAACGCGCTGCTGCGCACCGATCGCGGCAACGCCAACCTCGAACGCGTCGCCGAAGAACTGAACAGCATCGCCGAGCACCTCGAGGAGCATGCTCCCGAGGTCGAGGAACGCCTGGTCGACATGTGGAACGGGGAGGGCGTCACCCGGCACGACCCCGTCGCCGGGCCGGAGAACGCGGTGGCCCCGCCGCTGGTCCTGGCCGGTCGCGACGACGGCTCGGTCGAGGGCGTCGTGACGCTGACGCTGCCGTACCAGGGCCCGCCCGGGCACGTGCACGGCGGTGTGTCCGCGCTGCTGCTCGATCACACCCTCGGGGTCGCGAACGCGTGGGCCGGGCGCAGCGGCGCGACCGCTCAGCTCAACGTCCGGTACCACCGCCCGACCCCGCTGTTCGTGCCGCTCACCGTCCGCAGCCGGTTGGTGTCCCAGGACGGCGCGAAGATCAACACGGTCGGTGACATCAGGACCGCGGACGGCGCGGTGTGCGTGTCGGTCGAAGCGTTGTTCGTCGACAAGACGGTCCCGCGCCCGCGTCGGAGCTGACCGCCCCACCTTCCGAGCGCCCCCTGTTTCCGAGCGAATGTACCGTTCGTCTCCTTGGATCGAGCGAACGGTACATTCGCTCGGAGAAGACGGGGGGTGACGCGGCTGCCGTCGCCGACCCGTCGCCGCCGACTGCCAACCGCCGACCGTCGGGGTCAGCCGCCGGCCTTGATGCGATCGGCGCCGGTGTAGACGTTCATGGATCCACCGCGCAGGAATCCGACGAGCGTCAGGCCGGCGTCGGCCGCGAGGTCCACCGCCAGCGACGACGGCGCGGACACCGCCCCGAGCATCGGGACCCCGGCCATCACGGCCTTCTGGGCGAGTTCGAACGACGCGCGGCCGCTGACGATGAGCACCGTCTCCGCGAGCGGGACCCGGTCCTCGATCAGTGCCCAGCCGAGCACCTTGTCGACGGCGTTGTGCCTGCCGACGTCCTCCCGGACCGCGAGCAGCACGCCGTCCGGGGTGAACAGCCCCGCGGCGTGCAGTCCACCGGTGGTGTCGAAGATCTTCTGCCGCCTCCGCAGCGCGTCGGGCATCGAGGCCAGCGCCTCGGCGGTGACCGCGGGCCCGTCGGTCGCGAGCGGGAAGCGGGTGCGGGTGCGGACCTGGTCCAGCGACTCCTTCCCGCACACCCCGCACGCCGAGGACGTCAGGAAGTTCCGGGTGCCGGCGCCGTCCGCGACGTCGACACCGTCGGCGAGCGCGACGTCGAGCACGTTGTAGGTGTTGGCGCCGGATTCGTCGACACCGTTGCAGTACCGCACCGCGACGATGTCCTCGCGGCTGCCGATGATGCCCTCGGCGAGCAGGAAACCGTGCGCGAGTTCGACGTCGTGGCCGGGCGTGCGCATCGTGACCGTCAGCGACCGTCCCGCGAGCCTGATCTCGATGGGTTCCTCGACGGCCAGGGTGTCGGGCCGGCGGACGTTCCCTTCGGGGGTGATCCGCAGGACCGGTCGTCGTGCCGTGACGCGTCCCATCAGGCCGACCCCGACTTCTCCAGCCGAACCGTGATCGCCTTGGACACAGGGGTGTTCGACTTCGCGGCGACGTGATCGAGCGGCACGAGCGGGTTCGTCTCGGGGTAGTAGGCGGCCGCGTTGCCCCGCGGTGTGCTGTAGGGCACGATGCGGAAGTCGTGGACGCGACGCTCCTCGACGGTCCCGTCCGCCGCCGTCCACTCCGACACCAGATCCACGAGATCCCCGTCGGCGAAACCGAGTTCGACGACGTCCTCCGGGTGCAGGAAGATCACCTTGCGTCCGTTGCTGACCCCGCGATAGCGGTCGTCGAGACCGTAGATGGTGGTGTTGTACTGATCGTGGCTGCGCAGGGTCTGCAGGATCACCCGGCCGGGAGGCGTCGGCACCCATTCGAGCGGATTCACCGAGAAGTTGGCTTTGCCTGTGCTCGTGGTGAATTCGCGCGCGTCACGCGGCGGATGCGGCAGCTGGAAGCCGTCCGGCCGGCGCACCCGCGTGTTGTAGTCTTCGCACCCGGGCACGACCCGCGCGATCGAATCGCGGATCAGATCGTAGTTGCCCTCGAATGCGGTCCAGCGCACCGGATGATCCGGGCCGAACAGGGCTCGGGCGAGACCGCAGACGATCGCGACCTCGCTGCGCAGGTGTTCGGAGACCGGGTGCAGTCGGCCGCGCGACAGGTGCACCATCGACATCGAATCCTCCACCGACACCATCTGTTTGCCGCTCGCCTGCACATCGAGATCGGTGCGGCCGAGTGTCGGGAGGATCAGCGCGGTGCGGCCGTGCACGACGTGGCTGCGATTGAGCTTGGTCGACACCTGGACGGTCATCGCGCAGTTGCGCAGCGCGGCCTCGGTGGCCGCGGTGTCCGGGGTCGCGGAGACGAAGTTGCCACCCATCCCCATGAAGAACGATGCGCGGCCGTCGCGCATCGCCCGGATCGCCTCGACCGTGTCGTAGCCGTGCCGGCGGGGGCTGGTGATCCCGAACTCGGTGTCGAGTGCCGCCAGGAACCATTCGGGCATCTTCTCCCAGATACCCATGGTGCGGTCGCCCTGCACGTTCGAATGCCCGCGCACCGGGCACACCCCGGCCCCGGGCTTGCCGATCATGCCGCGCACGAGCAGCAGATTCACGGCTTCGCCGATCGTCGCGACCGCGTGGGTGTGCTGGGTCAGGCCCATCGCCCAGCAGATCACCGTCCCCTTCGACGCGACAAGATCCGCCGCGGTGGCACGGAGCTGCTGCTCGGTCAGGCCGGTGGCTTCCGTGACCACATCGAGATCGACTGCACGGATGTGCTTTTCGTACTCGTCGAACCCGGCGCAGTACCGGTCGACGAACGCGCGGTCGACGACGGTGCCGGGCGCGGCGTCCTCGGCCTCGAGCAGCAGCCGGCCCAGACCCTGGAACAAGGCCATGTCGCCGCCCAGCCGGATCTGCAGGAACTCGTCGGCGATGTCGACGCCGTGCCCGAGGACGCCGTTGACCTTCTGCGGATCCTTGAACCGGCGCAGGCCGGCTTCCGGCAGCGGATTGATCGCGATGATCTTCGCGCCGTTGTGCTTGGCCTTCTCGAGCGTCGACAGCATCCGCGGATGGTTGGTCCCGGGATTCTGCCCCGCGATGAGGATCAGATCGGCCTGCTCGAGGTCGGGCACCGACACCGACCCCTTGCCGATGCCGATCGCCTCGATCAGCGCACTGCCGGACGATTCGTGGCACATGTTCGAACAGTCCGGCATGTTGTTGGTGCCGTAGCTGCGAATGAGCAACTGGTAGAGGAACGCGGCCTCGTTGCTGGTGCGCCCCGAGGTGTAGAACACGGCGTCGTCTGGGGAGGGGAGGCCGCGCAGTTCGTCGGCGATCAGCTCGAACGCGGCGTCCCAGGAGATCGGCTCGTAGTGGCTGCCACCGGCCCACAGCACCATCGGATGGGTGATCCGGCCCTGCTGACCGAGCCAGTAGTCGGTCTTTCCGGTCAGCTCGTCGACGGAGTGCTGCGCGAAGAACTCCGGGGTCACCGTTCGCAGGGTGGCTTCCTCGGCGACCGCCTTGGCGCCGTTCTCGCAGAACTCGGCGGGCTTGCGGTGTCCGGGCGTCTCGGGCCAGGCGCAGCCGGGGCAGTCGAATCCGTGGCGCTGGTTCAGGCGGGCCAGGGTCGAGACGGTGCGGGCCGCCCCCATCTGCGCGTACGCGCGCTGCAGCGACACGAGCACTGCCGGAACCCCGGCGGCGTGGTCCTTTGCCTCCGTGACCTCGAGCGTCGATTCGTCGATGTCGTCCACAGGTGCGCGTCTCGTCATGAGTCCATAGTGACCCGGCTCATGTTGCCTCGGCCACTCGGGTGCTTAACGAAATGTTCACCGCGGGCGAGGCCGCGTTTTACACAGACCGTTCACTCTCGGGGAACGGTGATGAACGACATAAGACGATCGCCGGTAAACGTTGGAGGGATTTCCCTCAGGACTGAACAAGGTGGACACGTATGGAAGAGGCAATCGCTGCCGCCGACACTGCCTGGGTTCTCGCGGCATTCACGGCGGTCGCCCTCATGGTCCCGGGGCTCGCGCTGTTCTACGGCGGCATGCTCGGGGTCAAGAGCGCACTCAACATGATCATGATGGTTCTCGGGGGCTTCGCCGTCGCCGGGGTGGTGTGGGTGTTCTTCGGCCCGGCTGCGGTGCTCGGTGACAGTGTCGGAGGCCTCGGACTCATCGGTAATCCGTTCACCGACATCGGACTCGGCTCGCTGCTCGAGCCGTCGGACGGGCTGCCCGCCGCATTGACTGCGGCGTTCCACCTGCTGTTCGCGGGCATCACCGTCGCGATCATCGCGGGTGGCGTCGCCGACCGCATGAAGTTCTCCGCATGGATGATCTTCTCCGGGATCTGGGTCGTGCTGGTGTACTTCCCGGTTGCGCACTGGGTGTTCGCATTCGACGACGAGGACGCCGGCACCAAGGGTGGATGGATCGCCAATGTGCTCGGCGCGCAGGACTTCGCCGGCGGCACCGCCGTGCACATGAACGCCGGCGTCGCCGCGCTGGCACTCGCGATCGCGCTGGGGAAGCGCCGCGGGTTCCCGCACGTCCCGCGTCCGCACAGCCTGCCCCTCGTGGTGCTCGGCGGCGGCATCCTGATGTTCGGCTGGTTCGGGTTCAACGGTGGTTCCGCGGGCGGTGCCAACCACACCGCGGGCGTGGTCGTGCTGAACACGATGATCGCCGCGGTCGCGGGCCTGCTCGGCTGGCTGCTCGTGGAACGCATCCGGGAGAAGCACGCCACGACGCTCGGCGCGGTGTCCGGCATGATCGCCGCGCTCGTCGGCATCACCCCTGCCGCGAGCCTCGTCTCCCCGCTCGGTGCGCTGCTCATCGGCTTCGCCGCGGGCGCGGTGTGCTTCCTGACCGTGAGCCTGAAGTTCAAGCTCGGGTACGACGACTCGCTCGACGTCGTCGCCATCCACCTCATGGGCGGTGTCGTCGGCACCCTGCTCATCGCGTTCGTGGCCACTGCTGCGGCGCCGGCCGGTGTCGACGGACTGTTCTTCGGCGGTGGCATCGACCTGCTGGGCCGTCAGATCCTGGCCATGGCCGCGGTGTTCACCTACAGCTTCGCGGTGACCTGGCTGATCGCCAAGGCCATCGACAAGACCATCGGCCTGCGCGTCGACAAGGAAACCGAGATCATGGGTATCGACGTCCCGGTGCACGGCGAAACCGCCTACGTCATGGACAGTTTCGGAGCCAGCGCGCCGTCCAAGATGCGTCCGGAGGAATTCGCGGCGGACCGGGAGGTGGTCGTTCCCACCGTGAAGTGAACCGCTGACGGGTTCCCTCCTGCCACGGCAACGGCAGGAGGGAACCCGCGCGTTTCGGGCACACGGCAGTGACCGGACGGGCATAATCGGACGGCAGTCGACGAGGAGCCCACATGAGCACACCGGACGCGAAGCCACTGGCCGGAAAGACCATGATCATGTCGGGCGGCAGCCGGGGCATCGGCCTGGCGATCGCGCTCCGCGCGGCGCAGGACGGCGCGAACATCACGCTGATCGCCAAGACCGACACACCGAACCCGAAACTGCCGGGCACCATCTACACCGCGGCCGCCGAACTCGAGGAGGCGGGCGGCCGGGTACTGCCCTTCGTGGGGGACATACGCAACGACGAGGCGGTCGCCGAGGCCGTGCGCCGGACCGTCGAACAGTTCGGCGGAATCGACATCGTGGTGAACAACGCGTCCGCGATCGACCTGTCACCGACCGACCGGATCTCCATGAAGAAGTACGACCTCATGCAGGACATCAACTGTCGCGGCACGTTCCTGCTCTCGAAGCTGGCGATTCCGTCGCTGCGGCAATCCGCGAGCGCGGGGCGTAATCCGCACATCCTGACGCTGTCGCCGCCGCTGAACCTGAATCCCAAATGGGCGGGCGGAGCGCTCGCGTACACCATCGCGAAGTACGGCATGAGCCTGACGACGCTCGGGCTCGCCGAGGAGTTGAAGGGCGACGGCATCGCCGTGAACTCGCTGTGGCCGCGCACCACCATCGCGACCGCCGCGGTGCGCAACCTGCTCGGCGGCGAGCAGATGGTGAATTCGTCCCGGACGCCGGAGATCTACGCGGATGCTGCGTATCTGGTGCTCACGTCACCGAGCACGGAGGCGACCGGGAACTTCTACATCGACGACGAGGTGCTCGCCGCGGCGGGGATCACCGACCTCGACAAGTACCGGGCCGGCGACGGCGAACTCCAGCTCGACCTGTTCCTGGACTGAACGCCGCTCTACCCCTGGTGATTGTCGGGGTACGCGGTGACCGCAAGGAACCGGATGGGAAGCGTCACGAGCTCGTTCGGTCCGTGCAGGCCCTCGCCGTCCAGAAGCAGGGCGTCACCGGGTTGGAGGTGGTACTCGGAATCGCCGTGCCCGTAGACCATTTCACCCTCGAGCATGTACAGCAATTCGGTGCCGGGATGCTGGAAGAGAGGGAAGACGTCGCTCGCGTCGGTGAGGGTGACGAGCACCGGTTCGAGCCGCTTGTGCTGTCCGCGCAGTGCCCCGAGCAACTCGTAGTGGTGGCCGACGCGTGTACCGCGGCCGACGATCTCGGCGCCTTGGCCGTTCTTCGTGAACACGGCCTCACGACGGGTGTCGGCGCCGCGGAACAGGGAGGTGACGGGAACGTCGAGGCCGGCCGCGAGCCGGGCGAGGGTCGACAGGCTGCACGACGTCTGCGCGTTCTCGATCTTCGAGAGCATCGCCTTGGAGATCCCCACCTTGGCGGCCATGTCCCCGACGGACAGCCCGCTGGCCAGGCGCAACGACCGCACCTGGTGGGCGATCGCCCGTTCGAGATCCACACCCGTGGGGGTGCCGCGGGGGACTTCGCGTCCGGAATCGTCGTAGAGGACGGGACGGTCGGGGCTGGCCATGTCAGCAGCGTAGCGTTTGTTCACCGGTAGTGGACACCCTCTCGCGCGGTGGGTATTTCGGTGACGGGCGAGCCCTCCGCGGCTGCGAGTGCATCCGCGGAGGGCGCAGGGCGGTCGGAGGTGCCGGGATCAGCGCATCTCACCGGCTCCTTCGTAGGGATTGAGGCTCAGGAGCAGGTCGCCCTCCTCGAAGCGGGAGAATCGGAAATCGTCCGGATTCACGTTCGGCAGGTCGGTCTTGCCGTCGATGAGCAGGTCGGCGACCAGCTTGCCCACGGCCGGGGAGATCTTGAAACCGTGCCCGGAGAAGCCGGTCGCCAGGAACAGGCCCTCGACCGGCGACGGGCCGATGACGGGGTTGTAGTCCTCGGTGACGTCGTAGGCGCCGACGTACGAGCTGGTGATCCGGGGATCCGGCATGTCGGGCAGGCGGTTGCCGAGCTTCATGATGTTCTTCTCGATCGTCGAGTCGTCGGCGCGGTTGACGTACTTGTCGGGATCGATGTACTCCGGTGCCTGATGATCGGAGTTGCCCACCAGCAGTTCGCCGTTCGGCTCGCGGCAGATGTACTGCAGGCCCGCCAGATCGGACAGCACGGGGACCTCCGGGGTCGGGACGCCCTGGTCGACGAGGACCAGCTGGGCGCGCTGCGCCTTGACGTCGATGTCGACGCCGACTCCGGCGACGAGCGCCGGCGTCCAGGGGCCCGCGGCGACGATGACCTGCTCGGCGTGCACCTCGGAACCGTCGGCGAGCGTGACGCCGTAGACCCGGCCGGCGGCGTTCTGCAGCAGCGACACCACCGGGGTGCTCTGCCGGATCTTCACGCCCATCCGACGTGCCGTCGCCCCGAACGCCATTCCGGCCATGTAGGCCTCACCCCGGCCGCCGAGCGGTTCGTAGGCGAACAGTGCGAAGTCGTCGAGGTTCAGGCCCGGCCACAGCTCCGCCATCTTGTCGTGCGCGATGAGTTCGGTGGCGATGCCGAGGCCCTGCATCATCTCGATGTTCGCCTCGAGCGGCTTGACGTTGTTCTCCGCGACCCCGACGACGTAGCCGCACTGACGAAATGCCATGTCGTCACCGAAGATCTCGGTCGCGCGCGTGAAGATGTCGACGCCGTACCAGGACATCGCCGCCAGGGAGGGGGTGCCGTAGTGGCACCGCACGACGCCGCTGGACTTGCCGGTCATGCCCGAGCAGAGGGTGTCGCGTTCGAGCACCAGGACGTCGGTCTCGCCGCGGTCGGCGAGGGAGTAGGCGATGGCCAGGCCTTCGAGGCCGCCACCGACGATCAGGAACTTTGTCGTGTCCGTCACCTGAGGATCCTTTGTTCGGACGGACGTCCCGAGGGAGGTCCGTGGGGAAGTCGATGTCGATGGGGAGAGATCGGTTCTACGGGAGGGAAGCAGGGGTCGGACGGATCTGCACCAGCAGTCCGGTGGTGGAGGTTCCTCGCAGCGTGATCGCCTCGTGGCGGATCAGGATGCAGTCGCCGGCCTCGGCGTGCTCGGTGCCCGCGTGGACGGTGCCCGACCGCACGTACAGGGCGGTGATTCCGTCGGGCCGGGAGACGAATTCGGTGTCGAGCGGCAGGTACGTGACGGTGGCGCCGGCACCCCCGCGGTCGGTCATGACGTTGAACGCGCGGGTGGCGCCCTGTGGGATGCAGCGGGGCGCATCCTCCCCGGCGAACGGGTGGGGGCTCCACGGCTTCACCGACTCGGATCCGTGGCCCGCGTCGAGTTCGACGCCGTGCTCACCGACGACGGTGAAGATGCGGTCGGTGCCGGGGAAGGCGGAGAACTCGCTCGGTTCCGACCCCAGATCGGCCAGACTGATCCGCCACAGGGGTCGGTCGCCACCGCCGGAGGGGCCGGTGGCGATCTCCTCGGTCGTCCCGGCGCCGTTGCGCCAGGGCACCCGACGTCGGTCGCCGGCCCGCACCACCTGTATCGCCATCTAGCTGCCCGCCGTCCAGTCGGCCATGATGTCGGCCAGGGCCTGCGCGCCGACGTTGCAGTCGCCGGGCTCGGCGAACTCGTGCGGGGAGTGCGACACTCCGGTCGGGTTGCGCACGAACAGCATTGCGGTGGGGACCTTCTCGGACAGGATGCCGGCGTCGTGTCCGGCCTGGGTGGGGAGCACCGGAATGTCTCCGAGATGGGACAGTGCCCGGCGCAGCCGTTCGCGGGGTCCGGCGGGGAATTCGACGATCGGGGTGATGGATTCGGCGAAGACGTCGAGTCCGATCTCGTCCGGCAGGCAGTGCCGGCGGGCCTCGGCCTCGATCTCGGCGACCAGTTTCGTCAGGGTCTCCTCGTCCGCGGCACGAGCGTCCAGCCACGCCTTGATCTCCGAGGGGATCGCGTTGGCGCCGTTGGGCAATACCTCGATCTTGCCGAAGGTGGCGACCGCGCCGGCCGACGCGGCACACGAGCGGGCACTGTGCACCGACGACGCGTAGGCCAGCATCGGGTCGTGGCGGTCCACCAGGCGCGTGGCACCGGCGTGGTTGGCTTCGCCGGTGAAGGTGAACTGCCAGCGGCCGTGCGGCCAGATCGACGACGCGACCGCGACCGGCGCGTCCACGAGGTCGAGTGCCCGGCCCTGTTCGACGTGCAGTTCGACGTACACCCCGACCCGGTCGACGAGAGCCGGGTCGGCGCCGATGTGTTCGGGCACCCGGCCGGCGCGGGTCATCGCCTCGGCCAGGGTGATTCCGTCGCGGTCCCGCAGACCGAGCGCGCGCTGCGGAGCGAGTGCTCCGGTGGTGAGCTGGCTGCCGACGCACGCGACTCCGAAGCGAGCCCCCTCCTCGTCGGAGAACGCGGTGATCGCGATCGGGACGGTCGGGACGATGCCGCGCTCGCGGACGATGTCCACCGCGGAGAAGGCGGAGACCACGCCGAGGGGACCGTCGAACGCGCCGCCGTCGGGCACCGAGTCCAGATGCGAGCCGGTGACGAACGCGCCGGTCGGATCGCCCACCCAGCCTTCGGGTAGCCACCAGGCCCAGAGATTTCCGTTGCGGTCCTCTTCGACGTCCATGCCGCGTTCGGCGGCGCAGCCGCGGAACCACTCCCGAAGGGTGAGATCGGCGTCGCTCCAAGCGAATCGGCGGTAGCCCCCGGTCGTCGGATGCTTGCCGACGTCCAGGATCGATGCCCAGAGCGAGTCGAAGGCGGTCATCTGTCGTGTCCTCTCGAGAATCGGCTGTGGCAGGCCCGTTCGTGTCGTGCTCGGGCGAGCCACCGGTGACGAATCAGTTCCGTGGGTGTCAACCCGCCCCAGACCCCGTGTGTCTCACCGGCCAGTGCCGCGTGGTCGCGGCACGGTTCCAGCACGGGGCAGGAGGCGCAGACGGACTTGGCGCGGGCGACGGCCTCGGGTGCGTCGTCGAAGAAGTCGACGTCCCGGGACCGGCAGACGGCCTGTGCCTGCCAGTCCCGGAGGTCGTCGAGCAGGGCTGCGGGGGTCGTCACGGGGTCAGAAGCTGCTGCGGCCGGGGATCCAGTCGGTGCCGGCCAGGGGGACCCGAGCCATGGCGGCGGCTTCCATCGTGACGGCGACGAGATCCTGCGGTTCGAGATTGCGCAGGTGCGACTTGCCGCACGCCCGGGCAATCGTCTGTGCCTCCATGGTGAGCACCCGCAGGTAGTTCGCGAGCCGGCGACCACCCTCGACCGGATCGAAGCGGGCCTGCAGCTCGGGATCCTGGGTGGTGATGCCGGCGGGATCCTTGCCGTCCTGGAAGTCGTCGTAGAAGCCCGCGGCCGAGCCCAGCTTCTCGTACTCGGCCTGGTACTTCGGGTCGTTGTCGCCGAGGGCGATCAGGGCGGCCGTGCCGATGGCGACGGCGTCGGCGCCCAGGGCCATCGCCTTGGCGACGTCGGCGCCCGAGCGGATGCCGCCGGAGACGATCAGCTGCACGCCGCCGGGGGTGCGGTGCACACCCATCTCCTGGAGGGCCTGCACGGCCTGGGGGAGTGCGGCCAGGGTCGGGATGCCGACGTGCTCGATGAAGACGTCCTGGGTGGCTGCGGTGCCACCCTGCATGCCGTCGACCACGACGACGTCGGCGCCGGACTTCACGGCGAGCTTGACGTCGTAGTAGGTGCGGGTCGCGCCGACCTTGACGTAGATCGGCTTCTCCCAGCCGGTGATCTCCCGGAGCTCGAGGATCTTGATGGCGAGGTCGTCCGGTCCGGTCCAGTCGGGGTGCCGGCACGCGCTGCGCTGGTCGATGCCGACGGGCAGGGTGCGCATTCCCGCGACGCGTTCGGTGATCTTCTGGCCGAGCAGCATGCCGCCGCCGCCGGGCTTGGCGCCCTGTCCGAGGACGACCTCGATCGCGTCGGCCTTGCGCAGGTCGTCGGGGTTCATTCCGTACCGGGACGGAAGGTACTGGTAGACCAGGTGCTTGGACTGTCCGCGTTCCTCCGGGGTCATGCCACCGTCGCCGGTGGTGGTCGACGTGCCGACCTCACTGGCTCCGCGTCCGAGGGCCTCCTTCGCGCGGCCGGACAGGGCACCGAAGCTCATGCCGGCGATGGTGACCGGGATGTCCAGGTGCAGGGGGTATTTCGCGTTGCGGTCCCCGAGGACGACGTCGGTCTCGCACTTCTCGCGGTAGCCCTCGAGCGGGTAGCGCGACATGGACGCCCCGAGGAAGAGCAGGTCGTCGAAGTGGGGAACCTTGCGCTTGGCACCCCAGCCGCGGATGTCGTAGATGCCGGTCGCGGCGGCGCGCTGGATCTCGTGGATGACGTTGCGGTCGAAGGTGGCCGACTCACGCAGTCCGGGCTGGAAGGTCATGGAAGTCTCCTCGGGGGGTCGAGCGGGCGGAAGTACGTCGGGGTCGTCAGTACGCCGAAGCGTTGTCGACGTGGAAGTGGTAGAGCTGCCGGGCCGAGCCGTAGCGGGTGAACTCGGCCGGGTCGGCGTCGAAGCCGGCCGCGTCGAGCAGTTCCTGCAGTTCGGCGATGTGCTCGGGGCGCATCTCCTTCCTGACGCAGTCCGCGCCGAGCGAGGCGACGCTGCCTCGCACGTAGATCCGCACTTCGTACAGCGAATCGCCCAGGGCCTCACCGGCATCGCCGAGAACGACGAGGCGGCCGGCCTGGCCCATGAAGGCGCTCATGTGACCGATGTTGCCGCCGACGACGATGTCGACGCCCTTCATCGAGATTCCGCAACGGGCCGCGGCGTTGCCTTCGATCACCAGCAGTCCGCCGTGGGCGGTGGCGCCGGCCGACTGTGACGCGTCTCCGGTGACACGCACGGTGCCGGACATCATGTTCTCGGCGACCCCGACGCCGGCGTTGCCGTCGATGGTCACGTTCGCGTGCTGGTTCATCCCGGCCGCGTAGTAGCCGACGTGGCCGTCGATGCGGACGTCGATCGGACGGTTCAGTCCGCACGCCAGCGCATGGGCGCCCTGCGGGTTCACGACCTCGACCGAAGCCGGGGCCTCCGTCGCGTGCAGGGCCGCATTGAGTTCGCGGGTGGTGGTCACCGCCAGGT
>NZ_JADZGH010000044.1:0-2494 GCF_015865005.1 Rhodococcus sp. CX | reverse complement strand
GGTGGTCACGGCGCCGGTCATCGCTGCCACACGTAGACCCGGTCCGGTTCGGGTTCGAAGATGCGGGCGTCGGCGATGCCGGGAAGCCCTGCCAGGGCACGGAATTCCGAGGCCATGGCGACGTAGGCGTCGCATTCGGCGACGATCGCGGGCTTGCAGGCGATCGGATCACGGACCACGGCGAAGGAATCGGAGGTGGAGACGAGCAGGGTGTAGAACCCGTCGAAACGCTCACCGAGCAGGCGCAGCGCCTTCTCGAGGTCCGCACCCTCCGCCAGGTGCTTCGCGACGAAGCGAGCGCCGACCTCGGTGTCGTTCCGGCTGTCGAACACCACGCCCTCGTCCTCGAGTTCGCGCTTGATCGACAGGTGGTTGGAGAACGACCCGTTGTGGACGAGGCACTGGTCCGGGCCCACGGCGAAGGGGTGGGATCCCGCTGCGGTGACGGCGGATTCGGTGGCCATGCGGGTATGGCCCACCCCCTGCCAGCCGGACGCGGACGGCAGATCGAAGTTCTCTGCGAGGATGCGCGGGTCACCCGTTCCCTTGAGCACGGTCACGTCGTCACCGAAGCCGATGACGGTCCCTGTGGGTGCCACGGTGCGGACGGTGTCGGCGAGCAGAGCCGCGGGGACCGGGGCGTGCAGCACGGTGGTGGGGGCGAGATCGAGCGAGCCCACGCTCACACCGAGTGCGTCGCCGACGACCGCGGCGAGATCTGCGGGCGCGTCGAGTACCGAGACCGACGATTCGCCGGCGGGGGAGAAGGCCGGGTTGCCGTAGACGGCGACGCCCGCCGAATCCGGTCCGCGGTCCACCATCTGCCCGAGCATTCCGGTCAGCAGGCTGCCGAGCCGGGGTTCGAGCGAGGCGTCCCGCAGATGAAGTCCGACGATTCCGCACATGGTCGTCTCTCCTGTTCGATGGTCTGTTCGATGAATCCGGAAGAAGCCGAAGGGTTTTCAGAAGGCGGTCAGATAGCTGTCGATCTCCCACGGGGTCACGGTGTTGTGCCAGTGGAAGAACTCCTCGCGCTTGAGGGAGGCGAAGTAGTCGGAGACCTTCGCGCCGGCCGCGTCGAGGGCGCCGGCGACGACCGTGTCGGCCTCGAGCGCATCCATCGCGTGCAGGAGCGTCATCGGCAGCGTGTCGGTGGAGCCGCCGACTCCCGGAGCGCCCGGGTCGAGGTCGCGCTCGATGCCGTCCAGGCCGGCGGCGACAGTCGCGGCCGTCGCGAGATAGGGATTCGCAGAGCCGTCCCCGCCGCGCAGTTCGACGCGGTTGTGGTCGGGGACGCGCAGGTAGTGCGTGCGATCGTTGCCGCCGTAGGTCGCGTACCGCGGCGACCAGGTCGCGCCGGAGGAGGTGCTGGTCGCGCCGGTGCGCTTGTAGGAGTTGACCGTCGGCGCGATGACGCCCTGCAGTGCGCAGGCGTGCTCGAGGATCCCGGCGATGAAGGAGTAGGCGGTCTTCGACAGGCCCAGGCCGCGCGGGTCGGATGCGTCGGGGAACGCCGAGGCGCCGTCGCTCCACAGGGACAGGTGCATGTGCATGCCCGATCCCGTGCGGTCGGCGAACGGCTTGGGCATGAACGTGGCGGTCATGCCGCGCTGTTCGGCGAGCACCGAGATCAGGTAGCGCAGGGTCACCACCCGGTCGGCGGTGGTCAGCGCGTCGGCGTACTGGAAGTTCTGCTCGAACTGGCCGTTGCCGTCCTCGTGGTCGTTGGCGTAGTTGCCCCACCCGAGGGTGTTCATCGCCTCCGAGATCGACGTCAGGTGCTCGTACATGCGGGTCACGTCGCGGGCGTCGTAGCAGGGCTGGCGGGAGGTGTCGAGCGCGTCGGCAGTGCGCAGCGTCCCGTTCTCGTCCTTGTTGACCAGGAAGTATTCGATCTCGGCGCCGACGTTGACCTCGAGGCCCAGCTCGGCGGCTCGTGCAAGCACGGACTTGAGGATCACACGCGGTGCGTACGGCCACGGCTTGCCCTCGACGTGCGGGTCGCAGTGCACCAGCGCGAGACCCGGGCGGACGAACGGGATCGGAGTGAAGGAGGAGGCGTCGGGAATGGCGACGAGGTCGGGATCCTTCGGAACCTGGCCCATCGAGCCGGCAGCGTAGCCGGCGAAGCCGACGCCCTCGGTCTCGAGTTCCTCGACGGATTCGATGGGAACGAGCTTGGCACAAGGCTTTCCGGACAGGGTGGTGAAGACGGCGAGGATGAAACGGGTACCGGCCGCGTGGGCGAGCTCGGTCAGGCTCGGGGACTCGGATGCCGCGGGGACATGGCCGTTCGTGGACGGGAGGCGCAGCACGGACGTGTCGGTGGCTTCCAGCGTCATGGGGGCTCCTCGGATTCGACTGGTGGTTTCACTATAGGAATCGGTGTCGAATAGAAGGAAACAGGGTGCCCATGACGAGAGTGTTACGTGACAGTGAGATCGCCGTGACGGTTCCCGGCGACGTGCTACAGAAATGGAAAACAGCGGCGGGA
>NZ_JADZGH010000043.1:0-1056 GCF_015865005.1 Rhodococcus sp. CX | reverse complement strand
CCGAGTTCTCGCGGGCCTTTGTCCCGTACTCGTCGAGGAACCCGGAGGCGCTGCGGAGGCTCTCGGCCATGCCGTCCATGCCGAGGGCGTCGGCGACGGTGGCGGCCGCGTCGACGAACATGCCCATCGTTTGCAGGGCGCCGCCGAATGCGTCAGCGGTGATCGCCGAGAACGGGCCGATCACGTGCAGAGCGCCAGAGACGAACCGGGCGATGCCTTCCCCTGCGAGTAGGGCACCGTCCGCGAGATCGAAGAAGAACGCCATGATCTCGGGTTTGTGCGTTGCGACCCAGTCGCTGATCTTCGTCAGCTCCGGGCCGAACGCCTCGGCGAGAGCGAGGTTCACGGCGTCCATGGATACCTCGATGGATCGCCTGGCTTCGTCGAACGATGCCGCGGTGTTCGACTTCATCGTCTCGGCCGCCTTCGCCGCAGATCCCTCGACCTGCCCGAACTCCTTCACCGCTGTGTCGAGGTTCAGTGCATATGCGGCGTCCTGGATGTCCTCGAACTTGGTGCCGAACAGAGCAAGTGCAGCGTTGTACCGGTCCTGCGGGTCCTCGATCTCCTGAAGTCCACGCAGGAGCTGGGCCATCATGTCCCGTCCAGCTTCACCTCCGGCGGCCATGGCAGCCTGGGCGTCGTCGGCGTTCACCCCGAGCTTGTCGAATCCGTCGGCGGCCGCGGCGGTACCGTCGGTCACACGAAGCTTGAACTCCTTCAGGGCATCGATTACGACGTCGGTGTCTCGGGCGCCGGCCTTTACTCCCTGGGCCACCAGCGCCCAGCCTTCCTCGCCTTCGAGGCCGAGGGCGCGGAGCTGTGTGGAGTACTCGTTGAAGCTGTCGAGGAGGTCCTCGGACACATTGAGGCTGTTGCGTTGGGACGCGGTGAGGATGTCGAATGCTTCCTCGGCGTTTCCAGCAAGGTCGGTCTTGATGGCCTGCCCTGCTGCGCGGGCGACCCGCGGCACATCCTCGCCCATGAGGTCAGCGACCATGTTGAGCCGCTCGATGGTGTGCGCGAACGTTGCCGTGTCTTCCTCACCGGTGAGGA
>NZ_JADZGH010000042.1:10761-29940 GCF_015865005.1 Rhodococcus sp. CX | reverse complement strand
CACTACGGCCTGCCCCGTCCGGCCGCCCGACGCTCATCCCCCGTCCCCGTCTCCTAGCCCCCGCGCCCCGTGCGTGGTTTCGGTAGTTGCCGCTACCGAAACCACGCACGAGGCAAGGGTTTCGATCACGACGATCCGAACCCTGTACGCGGGCGTCACCTCGGCCCCATGATCACCACTCTGAGAATCGAAAGCTGTTTTGGGCCCGGTAATTCCGGCCAGGAGGTGCCGGAACCGTGAACGCCCCCGTCGACACCCTCGACGACCCGACCATCGCGGTCACCGCCACGCCGGCGACCCCGCGACCGGGCAACCCGTTCCTCCGCCGCGTCGCAGGCCGTCTCGTCGCGCTGGGCGCGTTCCTGCTGCTCTGGTGGGCGGTGACCGCTGCCGGCCTGATCGAACCGCTGTTCCTGCCGTCGCCGGGCGCGGTGTGGGACGCGTTCGTGCTGGCCAACACCTGGCATCCGGTCGCACCGGGTGTCGACCGGCTCGTGCAGGGCGCCCAGGGCTATTTCCTGTGGGAACACCTGCTGGCCAGTTGCCAGCGGATCGCCGCGGGTGTCGGCGCCGCCATCGTCGTCGGCCCGCTCCTCGGTTTCGCGATGGGCATGTGGCGACCGCTCAACACCCTCGTCGAGCCGTATCTGAACTTCCTGCGGGCCCTCCCCCCGCTCGGCTACATCGGCCTGCTCATCGTGTGGTTCGGCATCGGCGACACCTCGAAGATCTGGCTGCTGTTCCTCGCCGCGTTCCCAGCGATCACCATCGCCACGATCAACGGCGTGCATTCGGTGCCCCGCGACCACATCGACGCCGTGCGCTCACTCGGCGCCAACCGCCGCCAGGTGCTCACCGAAGTCGTCCTGCCCTCCACCGCACCCGAAGTGCTCACCGGCATCCGCATCGCCGTGGGTTTTGCGTGGACGACGGTCGTCGCGGCCGAACTCAACAACGGCATCCCCGGCATCGGCGGATTGGCGTATCTGTCCGGCACACAACTCGATACACCGCTGACGATCGCGTGCATCGTTGTCGTCGGGATCACCGCCCTCGTGCTGGACGCAGTCATCAAATGGATCGGCGTCCTCGCCGTGCCCTGGAAGGGAAAATCATGAAGCGCACACTCGTTGCCGTCACCGCGCTGGCAACGGCCACGCTCGTCGCCGGCTGCGTGTCCTCCGACCGCAGCAGTTCCCCCGACGGTTCCGCCGCAGCGAGCGCCTGCCCGTTCGAGGTCGACGAATCGATCACCACCACCGCCCGGATCGCCTACCAGGACATCCCGAACGGTGATCTCCTCGTGAAGGATTCGGGCATCCTCGAGGCGTGCCTGCCCAACGCCGAGATCACGTGGAGCCGGTTCGCGTCGGGTGGCGACGTGGTGCAGGCCTTCGGTTCCGGCAGCGCCGACCTCGGCCTGCTCGGTTCCAGCCCCGCGACGAAGGCGCTGTCGGCGCCGCTGAACATCGACGTACAGGTCGTCTGGATCCACGACGTCATCGGCGCAGCCGAGTCCCTCGTGGTGCGCGATCCGGCGATCACGTCGGTCGAACAGCTCGCGGGCAAGACGATCGCGACGCCGTTCGCCTCGACCGCGCACTACAGCCTGCTCGCCGCACTGGACCGCGCCGGCATCACCGACCAGGTCACCCTCGTCAACCTGGCACCCGACGCGACGGTCGCGGCGTGGCAGAGCGGCGAGATCGACGGCACCTGGATCTGGGAGCCGACCCTGTCCGAACTCACCGACGGCCACGTGCTGCTCACCAGCGCCGACACCGCCGCCGCCGGCGTGCCGACCTTCGACCTCGCCGGCGCGACCCGCGCATTCGTCGACGCCAACCCGGAGTTCGTCGCGGTGTGGACGCGGGCCCAGGACTGGGCCGTCGAACAGCTCCTCACCAACCCCGACGAGGCATCGGTCGCGCTCGCGGTCCAGCTGGGCATCTCGCCGGAGGAGGTGCGTCCGCAGCTCGACGGGCTGACCTATCTGCGGGCGTCGGATCAGGCGTCGGACGAGTATCTCGGGGCCGCCTTCGCCGACAATCTGCTCTCCACCGCACAGTTCCTGCTCGAACAGGGTCAGATCACCGCGGTGAGCGACCCGGAGGTGTACCGGAACGGCATCTACGTCGACGCGGCACGCAAGGTCGCACAGCCGTGACCGGCGTCCGGACGGGAACCGACCGGGTCACCTTCACCGGGGTCTCGAAGTCGTACGGCACCGGTCCGTCGGCGGTGCCCGCGGTGAGCACCGTCGATCTGACCGTCGAGCCGGGCGAGTTCGTGTGCCTGGTCGGCCCGTCCGGATGCGGCAAGACCACCCTGCTGCAGATGCTCGCGGGATTCGAATCCCCCACCACCGGCACCGTCGACATCGGCGGCGTCCCGGTGACGGGCCCCGGTCCCGAACGCGGGGTGGTCTTCCAGAAACCCAACCTGTTCCCGTGGAAGTCGGTGCGCGCCAACGTCGAACTCGGACCGAAGCTGCGCGGTGTCCCCCGGGCCGAGCGCCGCGCGCGGGCCGACCGGATCCTCACGACGGTCGGCCTGTCCGAGTTCGGGGACCGGCGCACGTACGAGCTGTCCGGCGGTATGCAGCAGCGCGCGCAGATCGCGCGGGTGCTGGTGAACGAACCGCGAATCATCCTGATGGACGAGCCCTTCGGTGCGCTCGATGCCCTGACCCGCGAGAAGCTCCAGACCGAACTGCTCGCGATCCGGAACGCCGAGCACCGCACGGTCCTGTTCGTCACCCACAGTGTCGACGAGGCCGTCTTCCTCGGCACCCGGGTACTCGTGATGAGCGCGCGACCCGGCCGCATCGTCGAGGACGTCAGGATCTCGTTGCCCGGCGACGAGGACGACGCACCGCGATCACCGTCGGTGCGCACGACCCCCGAGTTCGCCGCCTACAAGGAGCGGATCGCGAGCGAGATCTACCGCGCCCACGCCTGACCGTCAGTGCACCAGTGAAAGTCCCTGCGCCGCAGCAGGATGCTTCCACAGTCCACGGCGCGCCAGCAACGGCAGGACACCCTCACCGAACCAGTACGCCTCCTCGAGGTGCGGGACACCCGAGAGCACGAATTCGTCGACGCCAGCGGCGTGATACTCCTCGATCAGCGCGGCGACCTCCTCGTGACTACCGACGAGCGAGGTTCCCGCGCCGCCGCGCACGAGTCCGACCCCACTCCACAGACCCGGGTGGATCTCGAGGGTGCGGGCATCCCCGTCGTGGCGGGTCGCGCTGCCGTGCAGTTCCCGCATCAGACGCTGGCCCTCGGACTCGCTCGCCGCCAAACCGGCTTGGGCGAGCGCGATCTCGTCCGGGTCCATGTCGTCGAGCAGCCGCTGTGCCTGCGCCCACGCCTCTTCCGACGTGTCGCGGCTGATCACGTGCAGCCGGACTCCGAATCGCAGGGACCGGCCGAACACGGCAGCCTCGGACTTCACCCTCTCGATCTTCCGCGCGACCGCGCCCGGCGGCTCGCCCCACGTGAGGTACACGTCCGCGTGCCGGCCCGCCACCGGGAGCGCCGCGGGCGACGACCCGCCGAAGTACACCGTGGGCGCCGGATCGGGCGTCCGGTCCAGGCGCGCACCTTCGACGTGGATGTGCTCACCGTCGAGCGACACCAGGTCGCCGCGCCACAGTCCGCGCAGGACGGTGAGGAATTCGTCGGTGCGCCGGTAGCGCTCGTCCTTGCTCAGGAAATCCCCGTACGCGCGCTGTTCGCTGCTCTCGCCACCGGTGACGATGTTGATCAGCAGTCGTCCGTTCGAATGATCCTGGTAGGCAGTGGCCATCTGCGCGGCCAGTGTGGGCGAGAGTGCGTCGGGACGGAAAGCGACGAGGAACTTCAGTCGCTGCGTCAGCGGGACCAGCATCGACGTGGTGATCCACGCATCGACGCACTGCAGGCCGGTCGGGGTCAGCGCAGCCTCGAAGCCGAGTTGCTCGGCCGACCTCGCGACCTGGCCGAGATAGTCGAGGGTGGCCGGCCGGTCGGCGGCCGAAACGCGCAGGTCGGCGCCGTGACCGCCACCGACGATCGAGCGGCTGTCGCCGGAAGTGGGCAGGAACCAGTGGAACGACATGGACATGACGAGACCTTCGAAGTGAGGGAACGTGGACCGGTGCAGGTCAGCGACGACAGCGAAGCGCAGATACCCGGCACAGATCCACGTACAGACGCCAGCTGTGCCACACGGGACGCAGCACGCGGGGCTGCGGGTCACCGATGGGCGTCACGGCACTACTCCTGCACTCGTGCATGTTCGGGCGTCGACAGGCTACCGCACGAGTGCGGAATTCGACACGGGCATTCCGGCCGGGACGCACGGCTGCCGTGCGTCCCGGCGACCGGTCAGAAGAACGCGCCCGTCGGCAACGGCTCACCCGTCAGTTCGTGGGCCCCGATGGCCTTTGCCTTGTAGGTGCGCGGGTTGTGTGCTGCCAGGGTACGGATGTTGCGCCAGTGCCGGTCGAGGTGCGAGCTTCGCCGGGCTGCGGTGCCACCGCCGACATCGAACAGGTCACCGGCAGCCCGCAGGGCGATCTCGTCCACCACGACCTTGGCCTTCGCTGCACGGACCGCGGCTCGCAGCGAAAGTTCCTGTTCCTCGTCGGTGCCGTGTGCGGCGTATGCCTCGGACAGGGCTTCGGCGGCCGCGACGACCAGCGCCTCGGCGGCGAACGCCTGGCTGGCGAGCACACCGACGGTCTGCTGCAGGATCGGATCCTCGACGGGGCTGTCCGCAGCGGCGTGATAGAACGTGCGCTGCTTGGTCCGGACGAGGTCGGCGGCGTCGCGGGTGACCCGCCGCAGGATCCCGGCGATCACAGCGGTGAGGTACAGCTGCGGGAACGTGGCCGAGTACGGCAGATCTCCGTAGTACGTCCCGGTGCCGAGGAAGTCTTCCCGGTCCACGGCGACGTTCTCGAACCGGGTGGTGCCGCTGCCGGTGAACTGCTGTCCGATGCCGTCCCAGTCCCGTTCCAGGACGACGCCCTCGCGGTCGGCGGGAACCACCACACGGATCGGTTCATCCTCGGGTCCCTGCGCTGCGACGACGAGATAGTTCGCGTAGAGGTTACCCGTGCTGTAGAACTTGGTGCCGTTCAACCGAAGCCCGTCCGGTGTCTCGGTCACCGCGGTTTCGAAATCCTGGTTGCGCCGGCCGGCGTGCTTGCGGCTCAGCTCCGTCGACGCCAGGCCGAACAGCTTTCCGGCCCGGACCTCTTCGAGCCAGCGCCCGTCCGGCCCGTCTGCCCGGCGCAGCGTGCTCTCGACGAAGTTCAGGTGGTTGCGGAGGCTGTGCGCCACGTTCGGATCCACCTCGCCGAGAGCGATGACCGTCCGGAAGAGTTCGACGAGCGTGGCCCCGCCGCCGCCCTGGTCTGCCGGGAGCCGGAGTGCGCCGAGCCGTGACTGCCGGATCACCTCGAATTCCTCGAACGGGTGCCGGTGGGCGTCGTCGCGGTCGACGACCTCGGCGTCGATGTAGGCGAGAAGTTCGTCGAGTTCGCGCGATCCGGCCGTCACGGGGTGTTCGAAGGTCGGTGCCGGGCGGGTTTCCACAGGATCGAGGGTGCTCGTCATTTCGGTTTCTCCTTGAGGTTGTTCGGGTGGATGTTCTTGTATGCAAATCGATTCGGCTACTTGTCCCGGGGAACGTGTACGGAGACGTACGCTCCTCGGTACTTCTGTTCGAGGTAGTCGGCCACCTCCTCACCTTCCAGCGCACGGCCGAGTGCCGATACTCTCGGGTCGCCGGCGAGCCGGGACGGCGCGACGAGTACGCGGGCGTATGGATTGTTCGGTCCCGGTTCCACTTTCAGCGCGTCCCGTTCCGGAATCAGACCGATCGAGGCCGCGGTTCGGGGATCGAGTACAACGGCGTCGTAGTTGCGGTAGGCATCCGCGGCGAAGTTCGCCAGGTCCAGCCGCCTGATCGACAGATGACGTTGCGATTCGAGGATGTTCGCCTCCGAGACAGCGAGATCCCGCGCGGCGAGACCGCCGAACTCCCGATCCAGTGTGATCAGATTCGACTCCTGCAGGAGGTAGAGACCGCGGGCGAATCCGGTGACGGTATCGGCCAATGCGACCGTTGCCCCGTGCGGCAGATTCGTTCCGGTGACCCTGTCCTCGACGAGTCCGGCGTTCACCCAGTCGTCGGTCTCTTCGATACCCGACCATTTCGCCGAGTACAGCGCGTAGGGCGCGACATTGACCTCGGAGACGA
This sequence comes from Rhodococcus sp. CX, assembly GCF_015865005.1. Taxonomy (NCBI): domain Bacteria; kingdom Bacillati; phylum Actinomycetota; class Actinomycetes; order Mycobacteriales; family Nocardiaceae; genus Rhodococcus; species Rhodococcus sp. CX. The sequence goes on along the minus strand of NZ_JADZGH010000042.1, from coordinate 23,685 downwards.
CACTCAACGTGTCCAACGAGTTCGTCGCCCGGTCCTGCAGGAACGCGGGTTGCGTCTGGAAATACACGAGGTCCGCATGTCCTTCGGCGAGTTGCCGATTCGCGTCGTCGGTGGCGTCGACGAGTTCGATCTCGACGCCGTCCGCCAACCCGTGCGCGGACACGTGCTCCAGGACGTCGCGGTAACCCTCGTCGCCCACCAGGATCGTCAGTGCGTCCCCGCTCGCGGTACCGTCGCCGTAGGTCACGGTCACTTCGTCCGAACACCCGGACAGCACCAGCAACGCGGTGATGCTCGCGAGAATCGTTCCGCGAATGCGACCGGTATCCGATTTTCCCATGTGCGCCTCCTACAACGCCTCGTAGTAGAACGACGCCAACTTGGGCCCGCGACCACCCTCGAACCGAACGGTGACCTTCCACTGCCCCGCGACCGGAACGATGAGACCGTCACTGTCCCAGACGAGTTCACCGTCAGCGGACATCGTCGTGCGGAGCTCGACCGGCAGGCGTGCGATGTTCACCTCGGCCGAGGAGAGTTCGACGCCGACATCCGGCATCGGCGCTCCGCCGGTCGCGCCCTCGGGTCGGTAACGAACCGTCAGTGACCGTGCGCCACGACGGACCGAGTCGATCTCGACGTCGAGGACCTCGGATGCGCCGAAGTCCAGCGCAGTGCGCACGTTCGTGGTGTAACTGTCCTTGGCCGGCACGACAGATGTCAGCACGGACGTCGCGGCGAGAATCACGATCGCGAGCGCTGCCTCGGCGACGAGGATCCGCGGGCGCCGCCGGACCGGCAGCGGTTCGGTTCCCCCGGCCGAACCGACGCTGAACCTGCGGTACGCGAGAGAGCCGGCGATCAGCGTGAGCACAGCGACCGACACCTTGACGGTCAGGGTGGATCCGTAGACGGTGGAGATCAGCGCTCCGACCGGGTCGACCTGGATGAACGCCAACAGGATCCCGGTGATCGCCACCAGGGCCACGTGCCCGGCCGCGAACCCGTGCCACCGCCGCAGCGGAGGCACCTGCTCCTGCACCAGCACGAGCAGGAGGACACCTCCGAGCCAGATCGCCCCGGCGTATACGTGCACACCTGTTCCGAGGAACGACACCGGCCAGCGCTCGGTCGAACCGCCGTGACCGCCGAGCGTGACCGCGACGATCGCGGACGCGGCCTGCAGGTATCCGGTCGCATCCGACCCACGGCCCCGGCCGGGCGGACGAATCCCGCACGCGAGACTCAGCATCACCGCGGCCGCGATCGCGATACCCAGCCGGCTGCTCGCGACTGCGGCGACGGCCGATCCGGAGATGCCGGACAGTCCGCCCGACTGTTGCGCGGCCAGCAGAACGACCCTGCCCACCAGGCCGGCAACCAGAAGCGTCGCACCGACCCGATAGACGAATCGGAACCGGCGGCCACCGAGCACGTTCGGCCACACCCAGCGGGCGACGACGAACAGGCCCGCCGACAGCGCGACCCCGAGATACGTCGCCCACTTGCTCGGAATACCGAGAAACTGTGCCGTGCCCGCATCCGCCCCTGGATCGTCGGGCACGTTCCCCAGCCCGGTGACCGACCCCACCGTGAACCGGATCGACAGCGACACCACATGCGTGTCGGCGGACAGCACACGCGCCGTCGCAAGGTAGGCACCGTCGGTGAGCCCGTCCGCGGGTACCAGCACGAGCCGACGCCCGCTGTTCTCCAGTCGCACCGCCGAGAAGGGGTGCCGCACACCGTCGTGGTCGATCAGCTGCGGCGAGCCCTCGACGACGCCGACCACCTCGTTCAGCTCGAAGGACAGCAAGGCCGGCGAAACCTCCACACGGGATCCGTCGCCCGGTGAGCTGGACACGACACTCGCGTGCGCGGAGGCCGGCGCTGCCCATACGGTCGATGCCGACACCACGAGCCATACGAGGAAGCCGAGGCATGCAGCGCGATGCATCGATCGGTCACGGCTTCGGGACATGACTCCGGCGCACCAGCACAAGCACTCCGATCGACGATCCCGCCGCGATCACCAGCGCGGCACCGGCGATCGAACGCCACAACCACAGCTGTGGCTCGGTTGCCGCCGACGCGGTGCTCGCCGGGTCCGTCGAAGCATCGACACGGTCTCCGTGTCCGTCGTGCCCGTGCCCCGCTCCTGCGGCGGCCAGCGTGACGACGGGCGCCGGATGCTCGGGTTCGCTGTCCGCGTCCAGAGCGACCTCGTCCCACCGGACCACGGACCCGTCGCTGTATCCCTGTTCGCTGTGCAGCGCCACCGATTCGACGTCGTCCGGCCACGGTCCCGCGGAGAGGGTGAAGACACCGAACTCCGAACCCTTCAGCCCGTACGCCGGATCGCTCGTCTCCCAATCGATGCGCGTCACCCGTTCGCCGTCCGCGGTCGGCTCCCGCAGGATCGTCGCGGTCCACCCCGGAATCGGCAGTGTCCGCGCCGACACGAGGTCGACGCCGTCGGGAACGGTGATCGTCAGCCGCACCGTCGAGGCCGTGTCCGACTCGGTCGGGACGATGAGCCGCACCAGGCCGTATCCGCCCTGCGTGGGCCGGTCGCCGTCGTCGACCCGGACGTGCGCCGCAGCCGTGCCCGCGGCACCGGACAGGCCGAGACCCCCGAGCAGCGCGACAACGGTGAGGCGACCGACAAACTGCCTCGTGCGTCTACCGAACATCGTCGACCGGTCCCCCGACGGCAGCCGAGCGTGCTCGTCGCAGATCGGCGAGCACCAGATCGCGCGTGATCGCCTCCACCAGCCGCGGCACGCCGACGCGCAGGCTCGGGATGTCGCCGACCGGCCGGCCGAAGCTGACAGCCGCACCGATGCTGAAGACGTGGATGTCGCGCAGCCACGGCGCCGCACCCGGTTCGCGTTCGGTCAGCTCGTATCCGCTGCCGAGGTACGGCGCCGACGCGAGCAACTCCGATTCCAGTCCTTCGGGTGCCGGATAGGCATCCGCCCATCGCGCGACATAGGGCGCGATCGTCGACAGCTCCGGCCGGGTGGCCGGATCCTGCTGATAGCCGGTGCCGGCGATGACGAAGTCGAAGGTGCGAGTTCCGTCCGCGGCGTGGACGATCACGCGGCCGTCCTCCTCGGACGCCGACAACCACTCTGCGTCGAGGTGGAGGTAGTAGTTCTCGAACACCGCTGCCCGCTCGACGGACTCCGGAGGAACATTGGCCCCCTGCGCGGCGGTCCGCCACCGCTGACGCCACCGTTCCTCGTCGCCGAGCAGGTGGAATACGTCCTGCGCCAGCGGGTTCGGTCGTGTTCCGCCGAGCGGGGCGACAACCAGCTCCGGTCGGCGCGTGTACACGTGCACATCGCCCGCTCCGGCCTCGAGTGCGGTCGCCGCTGCATCGTATGCGGACGCCGCGGCGCCCAGGACCGCAACGGACCTGTCGCGCAGTGCGTCGAAATCGATTTCGTCCGCGGTATGTGCGAACACGCGGTCCGACAGGGCCGCCACTGCGGCGGGAATGTACGGGCCCCCGGTTCCCGAGACCCCGGTGGCCAGAACCAGTTTTCGGGTGTCCTCGGTCCAGGTGCGCTCGTCGTTCTCCAGGTGCAGACGCAGCCGTCCGTCGTCGACAGGCTCGATGTCCGTCAGCCGGACGCCGCGCCGTACCTCGATGCCGACCTGCCGGCGGAACCATTCGAGGTAGTCCGCCCAGTCCGACGTGGCGATGCGGTCGATTCCGTCGAACGCGCCTTCCCCGTGGGTCGCGTCGAACCAGACCTGGAACGTCAGGGCCGGGTTGCCCAGTTCGGGGCCCGACACCGTCTTGGGAGTGCGCAATGTGAGATTCCGTGCACGCGACTGCCACGCGAGGTCGGACTCGTCCCGGCCGGCGTCGACGACGGAGGTCCTGGCCACGCCGGCGCGGCGCAGCGCGTAGGCGATCGCCACTCCGCTCTGACCGCCGCCCACGACGACGACGTCGTGATCCGTATCGTCCAGCGGCGCGATCCAGTTCGCGTCGCCGTTACCGTAGCCGAGCAGGTGGAGCGATCGCTGCGCTGCGTCGTCGGGGTTGTCGGAGAGGTCGGTCATCGAGCTGTCATCCTTCTGCTGCGTACTTCTGGTTCTTGCGTACTTCTGGTCTGTCGATTCGTCATCGGCCGACGAGCGGCCACGGTCAGCGGCTCGTGATTCCGAGTTGCCATCCGGTCACGCGCTTCTCGATTCCGGCCAGCACGAGGTTCAAGGTGACGCCGATGATGCCCAGCACCACGATCCCCGAATACATCGCAGGGATCTGGTAGCCCTCCTGCGCGGATCTGATGTAGATGCCCAGACCTTCGGTGGCACCGAGATATTCGGCGGCCACCAGCGCGGTGAAGGCGTGCGATGCGCCCAGTCTCAGACCCGGGAAAATGTTGGGGAACGCAGCGGGAAGCACGATCCGGGTGAAGATGTAGACCCGTCCCGCGCCGAGGGTCCGCGCGGCGCTGACGAGAATCTTCTCGACGCCCTTGACCGCATTCGTGGTGTTGATGAAGATCGGCCAGAACGCCGCCCAAGCGACGATCGCGATCTTGGATTCCTCACCGATCCCGAAGAAGAGCAAGAACACCGGAAACAGCGCGAGGATCGAGAGATTCCGGAAGAAGTTCAGGATCGGCTCGAACAACTTGTCGAGTGTCCGGACCGAACCCACGAGAATCCCGAGGAAGATGCCGAGGACCGTCGCGATGAGGAACCCGGCGAGTCCGCGGCGCAGACTCGGCAGCACCTGCCGGCCGAGCTTGCCGTCCGCGGAGAACCCGTCGACCAATGCGGTGACGATGTTCTGGGGCGGCGTGAGGAACTTCGGATCCAGCAGTCCGGTCGTGTTGGCGAACCACCACACGAACAGGAACAGTGCGACTCCGACCGTCCCGTACACGTACTTGTCGTAATCGGCGGCCCACTCGCTCCACGAACGGGACGGCTTCTCCGGCTGCGCCTCGGTGCGTTCGTCGGTTCGTGGACGCGTCTCAACGGTCACCAATGTGGGCCTCCTCCTTGAGGATCTGCGCGACCTGGGCACGGATCCGGCCGAACTCCGGCGCGGCGCGGGAGTCGTCGTTGCGAGGTCGCGGCAGGTCGACCTCGATCAGTGCGTTCACCTTGCCTGGACGCTTGGACATCACCGCGATCCGATCGGACAGGAAGATCGCCTCGTCGATCGAGTGCGTCACGAACAGGATGGTCTTCTTCCGAGCCCCGGACTCCCAGATCCGCAACAGTTCTCCTTGCAGGAACTCGCGGGTCTGCGCGTCCAGCGCAGCGAACGGCTCGTCCAGAACCAGAACGTCCGGGTCGTATGCGAGAGAACGCGCGATGGCCACTCGCTGGCGCATGCCACCGGAGAGCCGATGCGGGAGATGGTCGGCAAAGCTCTCCAACCCGACGGTCGTGAGGATCCGTTCCGAGATTTCGCGCTTGCGCGCGGCCGGGACGCCGCGGATCTTCAGACCTGCTTCGACGTTCTTCCGCACGGACAACCACGGAAACAGTGCGTAATTCTGGAAGACGACACCGATGTTCTTGCTCACGCCGCGGACGGGAGCGCCGTCGAGGAGCAACTCGCCGCCCTCGAAGGTCTCCAGTCCGGCGAGGATGTTGAGAAACGTCGATTTTCCGCACCCACTCGGGCCCAGCAGGGAAAGGAATTCGCCTTCCCGTATCTCGAGGTCGAAGTCGTCGAGGACTTCGGTGACGCCGTTGCCGGCGCCCTTGCCGACATTCTTGAACTCCTTGTGCAGGTTCCTGGCCGAAATCTTGACCGGCCGGGCCGCATCGGGAACAACAGCAGGGTGATCGACGACCGATCGGGTCATGACCGCTGCCTCCTCATCGTTTGGTTGCCTTCGTTCGTCACCGGCACCGGGCCGGTCAGAACTCGGTATCGGTCAGCACTTCGGTGTTGCTCGACTGCGAATCGATCAATGCGGCGGACGGTGCGTACGGATTGAACTCGTTGGTGGCCACGTCTTCCGGGGTGAGAGCGGCCTCCTCCGGTGTGAGGATCCCGAGTCGCTCGGACAGATCCCACCAGAAGCCGGTCTGTTCCTTGTCCAGGATCAGATTGTTCGTGTAGTAGTACTTGGTGACCTGATCCTCGGACAGTCCCGTGAGCCGCGCCACCAACTCCTGCTGCTTGTCCGGGTTCGCATTCACCCAGTTCGCCGTCTTGGCGAGGATCTCGACGAATTCCCTTGTCTGGGCTGGGTATCGACGGATGAACTCTCCACTCGCGCTGATCGGCGCCAGACCACCGTCACTGCCGGAGTTGTCGTAGTCCGAGAAGGCGACCCGCACCGCATCATTGGTCCGGAGGACACCGTTGAGCGGAGGATGGATCACCGCGAGGTCGATCTGCCCCTGCTCGAGGGACTGCGGCAGCAGGCTCTCCGACTGGGTCAGGAACTTGACCTTGTCGACATCGACACCGTTCTTGACGAGGTAGTCCTTGAGGATGAATTCGGCGCAGCCCTTCAGGGAGGCCAAGCCGACCGTCTTGCCTTCGAGCTGCCTCAGGTTCGTCTGGTTCAGGTCCGAGTCCTTGCGCACGAAGTACTCCATGTGCGGCTCGTCCTCGGTGGTATAGGTCAGTGACGCAATCACTTTCAGATCCACTCCGGCGGCGACAGCCGAGAGCGCCCGGTTGAACATGAAGTAGGCGAAGGTGACGTCGCCGGTTCCGAGCAGGGCCGGAACCTGACCGGCGTCCACGTGACCGAGATACTCCGGCCGGATACCCGCCTCGTCCCAGAATCCCAGCTCGTCGGCGATCTTGACGAGCGACGGGCTGTTCGGGTTCTCGGACCACTTGAAGTACACCGGATTATTCGGATCCGAGACGCTTCCGTCCACGTCCTGAACCACGGCCGATTCACCTCCGCCGCATGCGGCAAGGGTGGCCGCCACCACCCCGGTGACGACGAATGTTGCTGCTCCGCGGCACAATTTGCCGAACACGCCGGCCTGCGTCTCGCGCATGATCACCTTTTCTGTCCGAAGGATGTTCCGAATGGCCACCGGCTCTCCGCGGATCGACTACTGCTGATTCGCAACCGATCTCGGGGTCGACGATGTACATACGAATCGGCGGCCGCAGGACCCGACATGCGGGGCGGACCGTCCGAATATCATCAATGCTAGAGCCCTTCGTCCCATACCCGTAGAGTTCGGATCTCCGTGACGGATTCCCCGCGTGAGACTTTCGAAACGAGTCCGAAACGACGACAGGTCCGTGCCGTCGGTGTTCCCGAACGGCACGGACCTCTGGTCCCTCTCCACACGGACCTGCGGTCTGCTCCTACACGGACCTGTCGTCCCCCTGATGCGTCCGCGGGGCTACCCGACGGCGTGCAATGCCGGCAACGTCGCTCCGAACCTGCCCCTGAGCGTCTTCTCGGAGTACTCGTGCCGGAACAACCCTCGTCGGCGCAGGATCGGCACGACGTGGTCGACGAACTCGTCCAGCCCGGTCGGCAACGCGTCCGGCATCAGATTGAATCCGTCTGCGGCTCCTGCGAGGAACCATTCCTCGATGGTGTCCGCGATCTGTTCGGGGGTGCCGATGATCGCGCGATGACCTCCGCTGCCGTTCAGGGACCGCAGCAGCTGCCGGATCGAGAGGTTGCCCTCCTGCGCGAGTCCGACCACCGATTCCCGGAACCCGAGCGACCCCTGGTAAGCGTCGAGGTCCTCGGGAACCGCGAGAACGTGCGCCGGAATCGGCTCGTCCCAGTCCAGGGTCGTGACGTCGACGCCCAAGGTGCCGCTCAGCCGCTCGGCTCCGAAATCGGCGGGCACGTGCGCGCGCAGGGATTCGTGACGTTCGATCGCTTCTCGCTCGGTGGACCCGATCACGGTGATCAGACCCGGGAGGATCTTGACCTGGTCCGGGTCCCGGCCCGCCCGGGCGGCCGCGTCCTTGACGTAGCGGTAGTGCTCGATCCCGGCGGCCAGGGTGAGTTCCGCGGTGAAGACCCCGTGCGCCGTACGTCCGGCGAGTTCACGTCCTGCCGGCGATCCGCCCGCCTGGATCAGCGCCGGGTAACCCTGCGCCGACGGCGCGACCGCGAGACGCCCGGACACCTCGAATCGGGGACCGCGGTGATTCACGGGAACACCGGTCAGAGCCGATTCCCACAACTCGGTCACGACATCGACGAATTCGGCGGCGCGGGCGTACCGCTCCTCGCGGTCCGGGAGCGCCTGCAACCCGAAGTTCGCTCCCACCACCGGCGAATAGGTCGTCACGACGTTCCAGGCGACCCGCCCACCACTCGCGACGTCCAGCGAGAGGAATCTTTCCGCGAGCTCGTAGGGCCCGTTGAAGGTCGTCGATGCCGTGCCGATCAATCCGAGGTTCGTCGTGTGTGCGGCGACCGTTGCCAGGACCGCGGTCGGTTCGAGGGCCCGGGTGGGTTTGACCTTCGGGTTCTCCCAGAATCCCGGGCTGTCGGCCAGGAAGAACCCGTCCAGGGTTCCCCGTTCGGCTGCCTGCGCGATGCGCACGAAGTGGGATGCGTCGAGAAAAGCGTTCGGTGCGACGCCGAGTGTCCAGGCACCCGGGGAAATACCGACGTCGAGGACGTTGACGTTGAGGACCAGCCGACGGTTCGAGTGAGTCATCTCGGATGTCCTTTCCGGCTCAGAAGAACCCGGTGTCGGGCAGAGGAGTGTCGTTGACGAACAGGTCACCGAGGACCCTCGCCTTGTATGCCGTCGGATTGTGGGCGAACAGGGTGCGCAGGTTTCGCCAATGCCGATCGAGGTGTGCCGACTGCCGCGTGGCGGAGGCACCGCCCACATCGAAGAGACGGGACGCGGCGCGCAGTGCCGGTTCCTCGATCGCCACCTTCGCCTTCGCTGCCAGGATCGAGGCCCGCGCCTCGAGGGCCGGGTCGATCCCGGTCGTCCGCGCAGCGGCGGTCGCCTCGTCCTGCGCTTCTGCAGCGGCGCGCACGATCGATTCCGCCGCGAACGCCGTCGCGGTCAGCGAGCCGATGATCTCCAGCAGCTGCGGATCGTGACGGGGCTCCGAGACCGTTGCGAACGCGAAGCTACGCCGCCGGCTGCGAACGAGCTCGGCGGCATCGGTGGCGACGGATCGGAGAATGCCCGCTGCGACGGCGTGGAGAACGAGTTGCGGGAACGACTGCCGTGCGCGCAGCGTGTCGCCGGCGAGGCGGAACGGGAAGGTTTCGTCCTCTGCCACCCGCACGTCGGTGAAGACCGTTGTCCCGCTGCCGGTATGGCGCTGGCCGATTCCGTCCCAGTCGTCGAGGTGCTCGACGCCCTCGCGACGAGTAGGAACGACCGCGCTGAGCACGGTGCCGTCCGGCACTCCTGCGGTGACCCTCACGTAGTCGGAGAAGACGGTGCCCGTGCTGTAGAACTTGGTGCCGTTCAATCGGTATCCGTCACCGTCGGGGGTGAGCGTCGTATCGAACTCGTACTTGCCCACCGCGCGGGACGACAGCTCGGAGTTCGCGCCGCCGAACAAGGAGCCGGCGAGAACCTCACCGAGCCACCGCTGCTTCTTCTCGGTGGTCGGTACCCGGAACAGTTCCTCGACGAAGGCGAAGTGCACCCGCAGAATGTGCGGCACGTCCGGATCCGCCTCAGCGAGATCGATGATCAGGTCGAACAGATCGCGCAACGAGTAGCCGGCACCACCCAGTTCCACCGGAACCCGCACCGCGCCGATTCGCTCGTCGCGGAGCAGTTCGAGAGCTGCGAGCGGCGGTTCGCCACCACCCTCGTCCCGGCGGCGCCGTGCGTCGGCGGCAATCACCGAAAGGATCTCGCTGCGTGAACGACCGGATCCCGGTGACAGTCGGTCTGCCGGACCGGGCCGTAGGTCGACGGATTGCGTTGTCATGATGTCCTTCGAATTTTCGGGGTTACGAAACGGGAAACAGACTGCGACGGTGCCCGCTGAGGATGCGAGAGGCCGCAGGCAGACCGAGGCGCTCACGGAGCGTCGTGTCGCCGGCCCCGGGCGGTCTCGGTCCGGCGACGGTCGCAACGGATTCGAGATCGTGCACGTCACGAATCCTGACGACCACGCCGCCGCGCTCGGGTGCCTCGACGTCCCACGAGCCGTTCCACGTGACCTCACGCAGCGTGAGGATCTGCTGGTGGGCGCCCTCGACGGTGCCGCGCACGATCACGACATCGGGTGCGCCCGCGATCGAGTCCGGCGCAGTGTCCGAGAACCGGAACACCGGTAGCTTCCGCTGGGGCGGCTCCGGCACGTTGAGCGGTCCCGAAACCGAGAACACTCCCTCGTGGTCGATGAAGGTGATGCGTTCCGACTCGACGAACACGGCCCGTTCGCGGTCGGCGACGATGCTGTCGGCGGGCCAGCTCTCTCCCACAGCTTGCGCGCGACGGTCACCGCGTCGTCGAGCAGGCTCTCCACGCCCTCGGCGGGGCCGCTCGATGCTCCGGCGCCCACCAGCCAGCCGATCCTGCCCCCGCTCAGGTGATCGAGCGACGCGAGCCGCCGCGCGAGGTTGTACGGGTGATGAACCCGAGGATCGGCTGCGACGACGAGACCGATCCTGCGGGAGTTCGCCGCCAGCAATGCGGCGGCGACGCTCGCGTCGAACCGCTGCTCCGGCGCGACCCGCGGATCGAGCACGTCGCCTCCCAGGATGGCGAAGTCGACCGCCGACGCGTCGAGAAGTGCCCCCGCCTCGAGGGGTGACAAAGGGCCGGCCGGATCGAACAACTCCGACAACACCGCAGTGTCGATGTCGATCCCGACCAGCGGTCGTGTTCCCACCGAAATCGTCTCCTCCGCATGCATTTCCGGTACACAGGCCCGAGAGATGGCCGTGGCCGGGACTCCAGGGCCACCGGTCGAAACTCTCACCGAATTCCGGCGCCTGCCATCGTTAGGCTCGAGATGGTTCTGAACCGGCCTCTGCCGCAGTCGCGCCGGCGTCGAGACGACCTGCGTGAAATACCTTCAGGCGGAGGCAAACGCTTCTCTTCGATCGACGCTCGTCCGAGCATTGCCTGCGACGTACCGCCTCGCGAATGCGGAAATGCATGCCGTATAGCGATTTACCTACCTGTAAGGAACATCGTGCCCCAGAGAAACCCGTCCGTCTTCTTCGTCTCATCCGAATTTCGGTTCGCCGATCGCTTTCCCCGATGGAAGTTCTCGTCGACGCCGGCCGAATCGGAGGGCAATCACCGAGCGAGGGCCGAGTTCGCACGCGAGCTGGAACAGCTGGGTTTCGACGCGGTGTTCATCGCGGATTTCGCGGGACTGAACAGAACACAGATCGCGTACGACGGCCCCCGCTCGTTCGAGCCGCTCACCCTGGCCACGTATCTGGCCGCACACACCGACCGGATCGGTCTCGTGATCACGCTGTCCACGCAGTTCAGTGAGCCCTACACGGTGGCCCGGGAACTCACCTCGCTCGATCGGCTGTCGGGCGGCCGGGCGGGCTGGAACGTCGTGACGTCGTTCAACGGTGAGGTCAACTACGGATACACCACCCTTCCCGCCCCGCAGGACCGGTACCGCAGGGCCCGGGAATTCCTCGGCGTCACCAAGGCGCTGTGGAAGTCGTGGGATCCCGACGCGATCATCGCAGACCCGGACTCGGAGATCTACGTCGACACCGACCGGGTCCGGGACATCGACTGGGAGGGAGAGAACTTCCGGGTTCGGCAGGCCCTCGACCTTCCACCCGCACCCCAGTCGTTCCCGGTGATCGCGCAGGCCGGGGCATCCGACATCGGGATCGAGTTCGCTGCCGAATCCGCCGAAGTCGTCTTCGTCGCGAGCCCCGATCTCGCGTCGGGACAGAGCTACTACAGGAAGCTCAAGGACGCGGTCGTCGCCAAGGGGCGGCACCCGGACGACCTGAAGGTGCTGCCGGGAATCCGGATCTATCTGGGCGATACCGAAACGGATGCGAAAGCGGCCTACCGCGCCGAACTGACCGATCGGGACCTCGAGCGTGCACGTGAAGCGATCCGCTACGAGATTCCGGAACTGGACCTCACGGACCTCGGCTTCGACGATCCGATTCCGCTCGACCGGTTCCCCACCCTGGCAGAACTCGAGCAGCGGGGCCGGCGCGTCAGCCGAGCGCTCATCTACCGCCGGTGGATCGAGACCGGCGAATACGCCACCCTGCGCGACTTCCTCGTGCGGTACGCGACGTCGTTCGGTCACTTCCAGATCGTCGGCACCGCGGAGCACGCGGCGGCGACGATCGCGCAGTGGATCGACGAGGGTGCAGCGGACGGATTCATTCTTCTCGGTGGCTCGAGTTTCGAACGGATCCGGCGCGACCTCCTTCCGCGCCTACGGGATCTCGGCATCTTCCGGGATCCCGAGAACGAGAATGGGCACGACGTCGGTCTGCGTCGACGTCTCGGAACCACCACACCCGGTCTCGAAACGACCCGGTTGCTCGTCGAGAGCTGAGCGTCCCGGCCCAGCGGCCGACGCGAAAGCGTATCGCGCGCCGCGGAACGAGATCCGTTCCGCGGCACGCGATACGCGTATCGGTGACGGCGCGATCCGTGATCAGGCTCCGACGAGCAGCGAGCTCCGGAACCGCTGTCCCGGAACGGAGTCGATGAGATTGCGCGTGTACTCCGAAGACGGTTCGTCGAACACTCGTTGCGTGTCGCCGAATTCGACGAGCCGACCCGACCGGAGAACGGCGACTCTGTGCGAGATCTGACGGACCACCGCAAGATCGTGGGAGATGAACAGGTACGTCAGATCCAGATTGCGCTGCAGATCGATCAGGAGGGCAATGATCTGGTCCTGTGTGACCACGTCGAGGGCGGAGAGCGGTTCGTCCAGAATGACGATCTCCGGCCGGACCACCAGTGCCCGCGCGATGGCGACGCGCTGGC
>NZ_JADZGH010000042.1:0-10661 GCF_015865005.1 Rhodococcus sp. CX | reverse complement strand
CCTCCCGACAGTTCGGCGGCGTACTTGTCGAGGGATCCCGCCGGTAGGTTCACGCTGCCGAGGGCCTGTTCGATCCGCTGTTTTCGCAGCGCAGCGTCGCCGATCCCGAAGGAGCGCAACGGCTCGTCGAGGATCTGCCGGATCGACCATCGGGGGTCCAGCGCGGAGTCGGGGTTCTGGTAGACGAACTGGACCTCGCGCCAGTGGTGGCGTCGCTCGCGGTGCCCGAGCCGGGCGACGTTCCGCCCGAGCACTTCGACCGTGCCGCCGGTCGGTGTTGTCAGTCCGATGATCATCTTCGCGGTGGTCGACTTGCCCGACCCGGACTCGCCGACCAGGGCGACGGTCTCGCCGCGCCGCACCGACAGGTCGACGCCGTCGACGGCCCGGTGCACGATCCGGCCCTTGACCCGGAATTCCTTGGTGATCGCGGATACCCGGACGACCTCGTCCGAATCGGTGCGGGTGGGCAGCGGCGCCGGCGGTGTGACCTCCCGGATCCGGCCGATCAATGTGCGCGTGTACTCCGACCGGGGCTCGGTGACCACCGATTCGACGTCGCCCTGCTCGACGACCCGACCGTCCCTCATCACCACGATGCGCGACGCGTGGTCGGTCGCCACGCCGATGTCGTGGGTGACGAACAGCACGGTGGTGCCGTGCTCGGCGACCAGCCGGTCCAGCACCCGCAGGACCTGGCTCTGAACCGTGACATCCAACGCGGATGTCGGTTCGTCGGCCACGAGCAGCTTCGGATTGAGGCCGAACGCGATCGCGATGAGGACCCGTTGCCGCATACCACCGGACAGTTCACCGGGATATTGACGGAGCCGTCGTTCCGGGTTGTCGATCTCGACCTGCTCCAGCAACTCGATGCTGCGGCGACGTACCTCGCTGCGGCTCAGCTTCAGATTCCGGAGTTCGAACACCTCGGCGAGCTGCGCTCCGATCGTACGCACCGGATTCAGGGACGCCCCCGGATCCTGCGGTACCAAACCGACCGTGCTGCCGCGCAACCCGCTCCACTGCCGTTCGGACAGCCCCAGGATGCCGTGTCCGTCGAGGACCGCGGTGGTCGCATGCGTGTGCGCCGACTCGGGAAGCAGACCGACCACCACGTTCGCCAAGGTCGTCTTACCCGAGCCCGATTCGCCGACAACGGCGGTGAACTGCCCCTTCTCCAGTCTCAGGCTCACGTGGTCGAGTGCGACCTTGGCGGTGTCGCCGGCACCGTAGGTGACGACGAGATCTTCGATGTCGAGTAGCGGTTCGGACATGTGGATTCTGGCTCCCGTGGTTGGATCCGTGGTCAGATTCTGTTGGCCGCGAGCAACCGCCTGCTGACCACACCGAGCGCGATGATCACCAGCAGGATCACGATGCCCGGCAGCGTTGTCAGCCACCACGCGGTGGCGATGTAGTTGCGTCCTTCGGCCACGAGCAGGCCCCACTCCGGAGTCGGCGGCGGGGCGCTGTATCCGAGATAGCCGAGCGCCGCGATCGCCAGGATGGCGGCACTCAGGTCGATGACCGCGAGCGCGACCACCGCTCCCACGGCGTTCGGCAGAATGTGCTTGCGGATCACCGCCCATCGGCTCGCCCCGGACAGGAACGCCGCTTCGACGTAGTCGAGTGCGCGCACCCGGAGCACCTCCGCCCGGAACACCCGCGCGAAGATCGCGATCGAGCCGATACCCACACCGATTCCGACGGACAGCCGTCCCGCCCCGTACGCGGTGACGATCCAGATCGACACCAGGAAGCCCGGCAGAGCCAGCAGCACGTCGCTGATGCGCATACCGACGGCGTCGACGACCGGTCCGGACACCCCGGCGAGGATCCCGATGACGCTGCCGATCACCAGGCCGACTGCGACGGCGATACCGGCCGTCAGGACGGTCTGCGATGTGCCGTGCACGACGCGGGTGAGGACGTCGCGTCCGAGGTGGTCGGTACCGAACCAGTGTTCCCAGCTCGGCGGCTGGAACTTGTCCACATGGTTGCCGGTGAGCGGGTCGAACGAGGTGAACAACCCGGGCACCAGCGTCCAGAGCACCACGACGACGAGTAACGACGCGGAGAGCAGCACCGGCAACGGAAGACCGCGCACGACGCCGAGCACCCCTGCACGGTCTTCGGAGACTTCGGGATCGACGACGATCCGCTCCGATGTCGATTCACTCATTGGAACCTGCCTAGGCGAGTGCTGAAACCCTTGCTCTGGGTCCTGGTTACTCGTGGATCGAGGATCGGATAGATCAGGTCGACGGCGAGGTTGATCGCGACGATGGCGACCGTTGTGAGCAGGACGAGTCCCTGAATGAGGGAGATATCCTGTGTTGCAACAGCGTCCATCAGAACCGAGCCGAGGCCGGCCCGCGAGAAGACGGTCTCGGTGACCACCGATCCGCCCAGGAGGGCACCGACGGTGGTTGCGGTGACGGTGAGAGCCGGTCCGGCCGCGTTCTTGAGCACGTGCTTGCGGATGACCCAGCCGGGTGTTCCTCCCTTCGCACGCGCCGTGGCGACGTGGGGAAGCCGCATGGTCGCTTCGGCATTCTTCAGCAGGACCTGCGCGATCGGCGCCGAGATCGGGACCGCGAGCACCAGCGCCGGTATGACGAACGACGCCACCGAACCGTCCGGGAAGAGCGAGAACAACCCGAGTTGCACCGAGAAGATCTGCAGGATCACCAGGCCGAGCCAGAAGGTCGGTACCGAGCTGAACAGCGGCGGGATGTTGCGCACCGCCTTGCGCAGTCGCTCGAAACGGCTGGTCGTCGCCAGCAGGACGATGCCGACCGAGATGACGATCGCGAACACGGTTGCGGTCCCGGCAAGCTTCAACGTCTCGCCGACGACGTCGGCGATGCGATCGGTGACCGCTTGCCCACTCGACAGCGAGAAGCCGAAGTTGCCGCTCGCCAGCTGCACGAGCTGCCCGAAATACTGTGCGAGCAAAGGCTTGTCGTAACCGTAGAACTGCTTGACCTGCTCGACGACTTCCGGGTTGAAGTATCCTTCCCCCTTCGCCACGAAGATCGTGGCGGGATCGGACGGGAGGATACTCACACCCCAGAACACGACGGTGTACGCGAGCAGCAGCACCAGCAGCGACTGCCCGATCCTGGAGAGCACGTATCGCGTCATCGCGCGCGCCTCGGCTTCGTCATCTATCCCTCCGCCTGCGAGGACTTCCAGGCACTCTGGAAGAGCGGCTCGGTCAGGTTCGTGAACTCGATGTGCACGTCCGGCGAGGCGGAGTGCACCTGCACCTCGTCCCACAACACCAGCGCCAGGTGCTTGTCGACGACCTGCTGCTGCACCTGCGCCAGAACGTCGTTGCGCTTCTGCGGATCGGTCGCGGACAGTTCCTGACCGGACAGCGCGATGAGCTCGTCGTCCGCGGCGAACGTCAGCGTGTTCTTGTCGCGCCCGAACAGCAATGCAAGGCCCACGTTGTAGTACGTCCTGGTCCCCAGGAGCGGCTTGCTCGGGTCGGCGACGGCGATGTTGTAGGCGGTGGTGTCGCCTGCGTTGTTGACGAGCTTGATACCGAGGTCGCGCCACTGCGACTCGATGAACTCGAATGCCGGCTTGATCACCACGCTCTGCACCGACGCGGACACACTCAGCTCGAGCGGCCTGCCGTCCTTCTCGCGGATGCCGTCGGGCCCGACCTTCCAGCCGGCCTCGTCGAGCAGCCGTGCAGCCTCGTCGGGGTTGTACTCGATCTTGTCGCCGAGGTCGACGAACGCGGGATCGTCGTGGTTCAGAACCGAATCCGCTGCCCGGTAGCTGTCGGACAGAACGGTGGCCACGAGGGCGTCGCGGTCGATGCCCAGTTGGAGGGCCCGGCGCACGCGCACATCGCTCACGTCCTCGTTGCCGATGCGGACAGCGGCGATGTTGGAGGTCAGCAATGGGGCCGAAACGGGAATGACCTGCTTACCCGCGGCGGCGAGCCCCGCTTCGTCGGTCGGCTGGATTCCGCGCGCGACGTCGACCTGTCCGGACTGCACCGCCCCGGCACGCAGTCCCGGCTCGCCGATCGCACGGATCTCGATCTTGTCGAGGTACGCCGGCCCCTGGTTCGGGGACACTGCGGGCGGCCACGCATAGTCGTCGCGCCGGGTCAGCACGACCTTCTGGTCGGGCACGTGGGATTCGTAGACGAAAGCGCCCGAACCGACGACGTTCTCGATCTTGGCCTGGCCCTCGTAGTCGAGCGCGAGCGTCGACGCCGCACGGATTCCGGCGCGGTGACCGGCCACGACCCGGTAGAAGTTCGTGTTGGGTGCGGACAGGTACACGGTCACCGTGTTACCGGAAACCTCGGAGCGGTCGTAGCCGACGAAGTCCGTGAACGCGGGAATCTTCTTGTCGGGGTCGCCCTTTCCGACCTGATCGAGGTTCGCCTTGACTATGTCGGCCGTCAGCGGAGTTCCGTCGCTGAAGGTCACACCGTCCCGGATCGTAAATGTGTACACGGTGGCGTCCTCGTTCCGGGAGAAACTCTCGGCCAGCCATGGTGTGATCTCACCGTTCCTCGGATCGGTGTAGACCAGACGGTCCACGATCTGCAGGAACAGGTTGCCGGTCGAGTAGAAGCCACTGAGGGCGTCCGTCACGTACATGACGTCGGAGTAGACGACCGTTCCGCCCTGCTGCGGTTCACCGGACGGTCCCGTCGAGGCCGACTGTCCACCTTGCGAGCATCCTGCCAGTACGCCCGCCGCAATCAGGCCGGCGACCAGCTTCTTTACGCGTGACATGAATTCCTCACTGTGTTGCTGACTTTCGAAATCGGCGCCAGCCGATCCGTGCGAGACTCGACGGCCGTCCGCATTCCCGACAGACGGTAGGGCCCTTGGTCCCGGGCCTCAATGAATTACTTCGCCCTGGCCGAAACTCTCCACCGAAAGCGACGTGGAGCGCTCAGGCGAACGCGGCGCGCAGCGCCGCACCCTCGTAGGCGCGCTTGTAGATGCCCTTCTCCTGCAGCAACGGCACCACGTGTTCGACGAAGTCCACGAGACCCGACGGCGTGATCGCCGGGTTGATGTTGAAACCGTCCGCCGCGCCGGTGGTGAACCACTCCTCGATCCGATCGGCCACGAACTCCGGGGATCCCACGAATCGCAGGTGGCTGTTGCCCGCGTCGGTCACTCGCAGAACATGACGGAGGGTGACCTGGGGCCCGGTCACGAACCGCCGGATCGACTCGTGCGAACTGATGCTCCCCTCGACCTCGGACAGATCCGGAAGCCGATCGACCGGGAACGGCGAGTCGAGTTCGATTCCGCCGAGGTCGATGCCCAGGCGCTGTTCGAGGGCCGCGATTCCGCGCTCCGGTGGATTGAGCGAACTGATCTCCTCGTGCAGTCGCTCGGCCTCCCGCTGCGTACTGCCGACGATCGGGATGAGACCGGGCAGGACCCTCACCGGCGGCCTCGACGAGGTTCCACCGCGCTGAAGAGCGTGGAGTGAACTGCGGAAGTCCCGTGCCTGCCGGATGTCCTGCGCGACCGAGTAGACGGCGTCGGCATACTTGGCGGCCAGCTGTCTGCCCCGGTCCGAGGCACCGGACTGGAACAACAGCGGGCGACCGTGTGGTGAACGCGGCGTGTCCAGCGGGCCTTTCACGGCGAAATGCGTGCCGCGATGGTCGATGGGCACCACCGACGCCGTGTTCACCTGTACGCCTGCGGCCTTGTCGAGGACGATCGCGTCGTCGCCCCAGCTGTCCCACAGCCGGAGCAGGACGTCGATGTACTCGTCGGCCTGTTCGTACCGATCCGCGTGGGGTGGCAGCGCATCGAATCCGAAGTTCCGTCCCGCCGATTCCGATCCGGTGGTGACGATGTTGACTCCCGCTCGCCCGCCACTGAGATGGTCGAGCGTGGCGATCTGCCGGGCGATGTTGTACGGGTGTGTGAACGTCGACGACACGGTGGCGATGAGACCGATGTGCGATGTCGACGGTGCGAGCGCGGACAACAGCGAGACCGGTTCGAGGGGTGAGAAGAGATAGGCCCAGTCGTTGTCCGGGACCGCCGGGGTGTTCGCAACGAACAATCCGTCGAACAGTCCCCGCTCGGACAGTGCCGCGTACTCACGGTAGTAGTCGAGGTCGAGAGCCCCCTCGGGCTTCGCCGACGGGTGCCGCCAGCCGCCCTGCGTGAATCCGATCGCACGAATCACCGAATTCAGAATCAATGTGGACATGATCGGTCCAGCACCTTCCTCGGGGTCGCAGTCGCGGGGCCGCAACGGCACCCGTGATCGAGGCTAGGTCGAGCGCCGAGGTTCACCGAGAGTTCCGATCACCCTGAATCAGGATGGGAGATGGACTTTTCCGCGCATCGACACGTATCCGAACCAGACTGAGCACAACCCTGTCGGGGAACCCGCGGACGCGAGATTCTGTCGTCTGCGCTCACCTTGCGCGCAGCCTCCTTTCGTTTCTTCGCTCGTCCGAGACGAAGCGCCAACCGCCTCTTCACAGGAAACCGATGACCACATACATCTCCGGGAAAGACCTACTCGAGCTCGTGTCCGATCGCGCCCCGGCCGTCGCCGTACTGGACGTGCGCACTCCGTTGGAACGCAGCAAGGGCCATATCGCGGTCAGCGCGTCTCTGCCGTTCCACGAGATCGAGCAGCGCATCGTCGATCTGGTTCCCGGCACTGCCACCACCGTGGTACTGGCCGGCGAGCCGGATACCGACGGACCCGCTGCCGACCTGCTCGAATCTCTCGGCTACAGCGACGTCCGGGTGCTCGAGGACGGTCTCACCGGATGGACGAACGCCGGTGGTCGCCTCTACACGGGCACGAACGTGCGCAGCAAGACCCTGGGCGAGTGGATCGAACACGAGTTCTCCACTCCCACCGTCGACAGCACGACCGTGCAGGGCTGGATCGAGCAGGGCGACGACGTCGTCATTCTCGACAGCCGACCGACGACCGAGTACCTGCACCACCACATTCCGGGTGGATACGACACCGGCGGCGGAGCCGAGATCGCTTATCGTGCAGGCAGTGTCGTGAAAAGTCCCGACACCAAGGTCGTCATCAACTGCGCGGGGCGCACGCGCGGCATCGTGGGCGCCCAGTCCCTGATCAACACGGGCATCGCCAACCAGGTCTTCTCCCTCTACAACGGCACCCCCGCGTGGGAGCAGTCCGGGCGTTCTCTCGCCTTCGGTGACGAGCAGGCACTTCCGGCACCGCAGGACGTCTCGGACGAGCTCGCCGCATGGGTGCGTGCCACCTTCGACAAGGCCGGTGTGCAGGTCCTCTCTCCCGACGCCGTCCAGGAACGCCTGGCCGATGCGTCCACGACCACCTATGTCTTCGACGTTCGCACGCCCGCAGAGTTCGCGGCCGGCCATTTCGAGGTCAGCGTGTCCGCGCCGGGCGGACAGCTGGTGCAGCAGGTCGACAACCACATCGCCGTCCCGAACGCCCACGTCGTCCTCGTCGACGATCAGGACTTCGTGCGGGCCGCGAGCACCGTTCAGTGGCTGCGATACCTGCACACCGGCCCCTTGTCGGTTGTCGCGTACACCGAGGACGCGGTACTCGATCATCCGCGTCGTGCGCTCCCTCTTCCGGACGCGCAGCACGTGGACCGGTCCGAGCTCGAGCAGTGGCGAACCGACGGCACCGACCATCTTGTCGTGGACCTGCGGCCCTCCGCCGACTATGCCGCCGGACACATCCCGGGCTCGGTACACGCCCGCCGCGAGCAACTCACCCAGATCGCCGAGAAGGCACCGGACGCGACACTCGTGCTCGTCGGGAACGACCGGTACTCGCCGGAACACGTCGTCTCCGAAGTGCCGGCGTCCGTAGTAGTCCTGGCCGGCGGAATCGACGCCGCGGAAACACTCACCACCGATGATCCGCACTACGCCGGTGATATCGCCGACCGCACCGGACCGCCCCCGTTCGGTCCCGAGCGGGACCGCTGGTACGCAGAGTATTTCGAGTGGGAACTCGCGCTTCTGGAGACGACCAGCGGCGATCCGCACTTCGCCTTCGCGGAGATCGCGTCGTGACCGCAGCACAGGCGGACTCCCTCGTGGCCGCAAGCGCAACGGTGACGGGAGCGACCGGCGAAGAAGCATCCGTCCGGTTCCTCGAGGAACTCCGGGCACGCGTCGCAACCTTCCGCGACGAGGCACCGTCGCGGGACAGGGAACGTCGCTACCCGTTCGACGAGGTCGAGCAACTGCGCAACATCAAGTTCTGGGCGTTGAACGTGCCCGTCGAGTTCGGCGGGCTGGGGCTCGACCGCCGGACCCTGATCCAGGCGATCATCGCGGTGTCCTCCGTGGACGGAAGCCTCGGCCAGCTTCCGCAGAACCATTTCGCGACCGTCGAACGGCTGTTGCTGTCCGGATCACCCGAGCAACGGGAGTTCTACCTGCGCGAACTCGGCAGCGGGGCGATCTTCGGAAACGCGACCGCAGAACCGGGTGAGCGCCGGCCGGGTGAAGCGCACACCACGGTCGTCGAGCGCGACGGCAGGCTGTACCTGTCCGGACGGAAGGTCTACGCGACCGGCTCGCTCTTCGGCGACTTCATCGCGGTCCAGGCACGCAACGAGGCAGGCGGGCAGGAGACGGTCGTGGTGCGGCCCGACGACCAGGGCGTCGTCATCCACGACGACTGGGACAGCTTCGGTCAGAGGACGACCGGTTCGGGCTCCGCGGAGTTCGACGATGTCGAGGTGCAGCCGATCCAGCTCCTCTCCCGCTCCTCGGATCCGGCGACAACCTATCGCATCTCGGCGCTCTCCCAGCTGATCCACGCGGCGATCGACACCGGTCTCGCGGAGGGCGCGCTGTACGAGGCGCTGGCACTCGCTCGGCGGGTCCACGGCGGACGCGGAAGCGGTGCCGCCGAATTCCGCGACGACGTGCTGGGCGTCGCGCACCTCGGCGAACTGCGGATCGCAACGACCGCCGCGCGACGGCTCGTCGAATCCGCGGCACGGCGGCTGGACTCCCTCGGTCCCGACACCGCGCTGAGCGCCGTCATCGACGTGTTCTACGAAGTGGTCCAGGCGAAGGTGCTCAGCACCCGCACCGCACTGAGCGTGACGACCGACCTGTTCGACATCGGTGGCTCGAGTTCGACCAAGCCGGCGTTCGGCCTGGACCGTTACTGGCGCGATGCCCGCACCCACACCCTGCACGATGCGGTCCGCTGGAAGCCGTATTCGCTCGGCAAGTGGCTGATCGACGAGGAAGTCGCCGACGCCTGGAGCCTCGCGCGGCCGTTGCTCCCGCTCGCGGACCTCGAGAACGCCGCGGACGATCCGGTCGCCTTCTACGGGAGCGCTCGGTGACCGAACGCAGGCTGCATCTCAACATCAACGTCAACAACAGCGGCCGGCACCCGGCCTCGTGGCGCGTACAGAACGATCCGCTCTCGTTCCTCGATCTGGGCTACTACGAGGAGATCGGGCGGCTCGCGGAACGCGGCCGCCTCGACGCCGTGTTCTTCTCCGACGGCTTCGACTACTCCGCGCCGAACATCACGCGACCGTGGCAGGCGCTCGACCCGATCGTTCCGCTCACCGCGGTCGCGCGGGCGACCGAGCACGTCGGCCTGGTCGCGACCGTGTCGTCGAGTTTCGATCACCCGTACAACATCGCACGCAAGATCGCCTCCCTCGACTACGCGTCCGGTGGGCGTGTGGCATGGAATGTCGTCGCGACCCGCGCGCTCGCCTCCGCGAGGCTGTTCGGACTCGACGCCGTGCCCGACCACGACGTCCGCTACGGTCGCGCCGAGGAATCGGTCCGAGTCGTCAAGGCGCTGTGGAACTCCTGGGAGCGTGATGCACTGGTCGCCGATCAGAGTTCCGGGAAGTTCGCCGACGTGGCGCGCATTCACCCGATCGATTTCGAGGGCGAGCACTTCCGGGTTCGCGGGGCACTCAACGTTCCGCGCTCACCGCAGGGCCGTCCCGTCCTCCTTCAGGCAGGCGGTTCGCCGCAGGGCATCGAACTCGCGGCCCGGCACGCGGACGCGGTCTTCACCGTCAATCACACGCTGGCCGCAGCGCAGGACTTCTATCGGACGGTCAAGTCGAAGGCTGCCGGTCACGGGCGTTCACCGGACGAGATCCTCATCCTCCCCGGCCTGTTCCCCGTTCTGGGCAGCACCGAGAAGGAGGCGCGCGAGCGGAAGGACCGGCTCGACGAGATCGCCGGATTCGAGGAGGAACTCGAATCTCTCAGCAGGACACTCGGTCTGGACCCGGGCGACCTCGCACTCGATGCTGCGTTGCCGTGGGACAAGATCGAGGACTTTTCGGCTCGGGCCGGGGTGAGTCAGGGCTTCGCGAACGCGATCCTCGATCTCGCGCGGCGGGAAGACCTGACGGTCCGGGAACTGCTCGCGCGCAATCCGAACGGCCATCGGGTCGTCGTCGGAACACCCGAGCAAGTCGCGGATTCCATCGAGGAGTGGTTCCGCGGGCGCGGCGCCGACGGTTTCAACCTCAACGCCGACTACTTCCCGAGCGGTCTCGAGCTGATCGTCGACCAGCTGGTTCCGGAGCTGCAGCGTCGCGGCATCTTCCGGCGGGAATACGAGTCGACGACACTGCGCGGCAACCTCGGCCTGCCGATCCCGTGGGG
>NZ_JADZGH010000264.1:47627-48761 GCF_015865005.1 Rhodococcus sp. CX | reverse complement strand
CTGCTGGAGTGGGCCGGCCGCGCCCCCGGTCCGGGCTGGCTCGTCCCGGTCGCCGTCGCAGCGGTCGGGGCCGCGGCGGCGGCAATGATCGTCCGGATCGTGCCGTTGGCGTCGGGCAGCGGAATCCAGCACGTCGAGGCGGTGTACCGGGGGGAGGCCGATCCCGCGCACCTCCGGTTGGTCCCCGCGAAGTTCGCCGGTGGGCTGCTCGCTATCGGATCGGGTCTCGTCCTCGGTCGCGAAGGCCCGACCGTGCACATGGGTGCGGCTATCGGAACCGAAACCGGGCGCCGCGCAGGACTTCCCGAAACCGATGTCCGCATCACCGAATGCGCGGTGGCGGGTGCGGGGCTCGCCGTCGCGTTCAACGCGCCGATCGGTGGGGCCCTGTTCGTGTTCGAGGAGGCGACCGGAATATTCCGCACGCGCATCGTGATACCGACCCTGTTCGCGGTCGCCGCGGCCGTGACCTGTTCCCGGTTCATCACCGGCGACCGCCCCGACTTCGCGGTGGGCGCGATCGCGTCCGCGTCACCGGTCCTGCTGCCGCTGTTCGTCGTGTTCGGCGCCGCCACAGGCGTTCTCGGCGTGCTGTACAACAAGCTGATACTCGGATTCCTCGCGGCCACCTCCGCGGTGCACCGAGTACCTCCGGTCGTGGTCGCCGCGGTGATCGGGGCGATCGTCGGACTGCTGCTCGTGCTCGATCCGCTCGCCGCCGGTGGCGGCGACACCCTCTCCCAACGCATCGTGGGCGGCGAAGGCGTGCTGTTGCCCGGCGCTCTGGGGTTGCTGCTCATGCGATTCGTCGCCGGACCGCTGTCCTATGCGGCGGGGACACCCGGTGGCCTGTTCGCCCCTCTGCTCGCCGTCGGCGCCCTGTGGGGGTCGATCTTCGCCGACGTCGCCGATCTCGTTCTGCCCATTCATGATCCGGGTCTCGGCGTGTCGATGGCGATCGTCGGCATGTCGGCGTTCTTCGCCGCGACGGTACGCGCACCCTTCACCGGCATCGTGCTCGTGATCGAGATGACCGCCGTCTCCGCGATCACCGTTCCGATGGCCGCGGCATCCGCTGCGGCGGTTCTCGTCGCCCAGCTCGCCGGCTCGGCTCCGATCTACGACAGCCTGCGG
>NZ_JADZGH010000264.1:46344-47596 GCF_015865005.1 Rhodococcus sp. CX | reverse complement strand
GGGCACACGGCGGCGAGCCGCCACAACGGCACACGGCGGCAGAGCCGCACTATCGGCCGATGAGGTCCACCGACAGTTCCCGCATCTCGACCTTGCGGATCTTCCCGGTGACCGTCATCGGGAACTCGTCGACGACGTGGACGTAGCGGGGGATCTTGTAGTGCGCGAGCTTGCCGGTGCAGTACTCGCGGAGCGAGTCGGCGTCGAGCGGTTCGGCGCCCTCACGCATCTTGATCCACACCATCAGTTCCTCGCCGTACTTCTCGTCGGGGACGCCGACGACCTGGGCGTCGAGGATGTCCGGGTGGGTGTAGAGGAACTCCTCGATCTCGCGCGGGTAGATGTTCTCGCCGCCGCGGATCACCATGTCCTTGATGCGGCCGGTGACCGAGACGTAGCCGTCGGCGTCCATGACACCGATGTCGCCGGTGTGCATCCACCGCGCGGCATCGATGGCTTCGGCGGTCTTGTCCGGCTGGTTCCAGTAGCCGAGCATCACGGAGTATCCGCGCGTGCACAGTTCCCCGGGTTCGCCGCGCGGCACGGTCAGACCGGTCGACGGATCGACGACCTTGACCTCGAGGTGCGGTCCGACGCGGCCGACCGTCGCGGTCCGCTGGACGATGCTGTCGTCGCTGCGGGTCTGCAACGACACCGGCGACGTCTCGGTCATGCCGTAGCAGATGGACACCTCGGTCATGCCCATGCGATCGATGACCTGCTTCATCACCTCGACGGGGCACGGCGAGCCCGCCATGATGCCGGTACGCAGGCTCGACAGGTCGTAGCCCTCGAAGCCGGGGTCGGCGAGTTCGGCGATGAACATCGTGGGGACGCCGTAGAGCGAGGTGCAGCGTTCCTCGGCGACGGCCGCGAGCGTCTGCGCCGGTTCGAACGACGGACCCGGAATCACCATGGTGGCACCGTGGCTCGTGCAGGCCAGGTTGCCCATGACCATCCCGAAGCAGTGATAGAACGGCACCGGGATGCACACCTTGTCCTGCTCGGTGTAGTGGCACAGTTCCCCGACGAAGAAGCCGTTGTTGAGGATGTTGTGGTGGCTGAGGGTGGCTCCCTTGGGGAAACCCGTTGTTCCCGAGGTGTATTGGATGTTGATCGGGTCGTCCGGGGACAGGTCCGCCTGCGCGGCGGCGAGCCGGGTGCGGTCCGTGGACAGTGCGTTCCGGCCGGTCTCGACGAGGTCGTTCCATTCGGGGAGTCCGAGCAGCACGACCTGCTCGAGATCCGGGCA
>NZ_JADZGH010000264.1:43794-46334 GCF_015865005.1 Rhodococcus sp. CX | reverse complement strand
GCGCGGCGACCAGCATCCGGATCCCGGCCTGGGTGAGCACGTACTGCAGTTCGTGCGACCGGTAGGCGGGGTTGATGTTGACGAGGATC
Organism: Rhodococcus sp. CX; assembly: GCF_015865005.1. Taxonomy (NCBI): domain Bacteria; kingdom Bacillati; phylum Actinomycetota; class Actinomycetes; order Mycobacteriales; family Nocardiaceae; genus Rhodococcus; species Rhodococcus sp. CX. The sequence continues at coordinate 46,245 of NZ_JADZGH010000264.1, read as the reverse complement.
GCCCCGATCTTGGCGGTGGCGTACTGCACGAGCACCCATTCGGCACAGTTCGGCGCCCAGATGCCGACCCGATCGCCCTTGCCGATGCCCGCGTGCAGCAGGCCCAGCGCGAGCGCGTCGACTTCGGCGGCGAGCTCGGTGTACGTCCAGCGTCGGCCGGTGGGACGGTCGACGAGGGCGTCCCGGTCTCCGTGCCGGGCGACGGTTCGGTCGAAGTTGTCGCCGATCGTGTCACCGAGCAGCGGTACCTCCCACGCGCCCGAGGCGTAGCTGGGGAGTTCGGGTGTGGCGATGCCGGTCATCGATTTCTCCTGGGGTGTGCGCAGCCCGGGTAGGTGGTACTCGTCCACCATCCTTACTCTTTCCGGGCCACCGATGTTTCGAATTCTGGACAGCTGCTGCCGTCACGACAGCCGAGAACGGCGCCCTCCCCGGGGGTGATGGGGAGGGCGCCTGCGCGATCTACAGAGCGCGATCGCGGGTCTCGACGAGCGCCCTGGTGCAAACCAGACTCAGGACGCCGAGGACAGCGAGCATCACGCCGATCGCGATGCCGCCGTAGGACGCGGCCAGCGGTGCGGCGAGCATCGGCGGGATGGCGCCGCCGAGGACACCGGCGAGGTTGTAGCCGAGGCCCGCACCGGTGTAGCGGTACCGGGTGTGGAACATCTCCGGCAGGAGCGCGCCGCAGGGGCCGTAGGCGATGCCGAAGATCGCCAGGGTGACGACCATGCCGACGATGAACGCGGCGGGCGAACCGGTGTCGAGCAGCGGGAACAGCGCCAGCGCCCACACGACGGAGAAGCCGCAGGAGATCATGATGACGCGGCGGCGTCCGACCCGGTCGGAGTACAGCGCGGAGAGCACGATCGAGAGGCCGAACACGAGCGAGGCGGCGATGCCGACGACGAGCACGAACGGTCGCGAGAATCCGAGGGTCTTCGTCGCGTAGCTGGTCAGGTAGGCGGTGCCCATGTAGAAGAAGGCGAACATGATCGCCAGCGCGCCGGCCGAGAGCAGGATCTCCTTGGTCTGGTAGCGCAGCGCGTCGAGGAACGGCAGGGTGCGCTTCTCGGTGGCCGCAGTTCCGTCACCCGCAGCTGCGCGGGCTGCCGCCTCGGCACGGAAGACCGGGGTCTCCTCGATGGCGAGCCGCATGTAGAGGCCGATGGCGACGAGAACGATGCTGAACAGGAACGGAATTCGCCAGCCGTAGGTGAGGAAGGCGTCGTTGGTGTCGCCGAGCGCGAGGCCGGTGAACAGGAACGTGCCGCTCGACAGGGCGAAGGCGATCGCGGGCCCGAGCTGGGGGAACATCGCGTACAGGCCGCGTTTGCCGGGCGGGGCGTATTCGGCGGTGAGCAGGGTCGCGCCCGCCCATTCGCCGCCGACGGCGAAGCCCTGGGCGAATCGCAGGAGCACCAGGATGATCGGGGCGGCCACGCCGATGGTCTCGGCGCCGGGCAGCAGACCGATGAGCAGGGTCGAGAGACCCATCAGCAGCAGGGTGGACACGAGGGTCTTCTTGCGGCCGATGCGGTCGCCGAAGTGTCCGAACAGCATCGCGCCGACGGGCCGGGCGATGAACGCGACGGCGAACGTCGCGAAGGCGGCGACGGTGCCGGCCGTGGCTCCGAGGGCGGGGAAGAACACCGTCGGGAACACGAGGGCGGCGGCGGTGCCGTAGATGAAGAAGTCGTAGAACTCGATGGTGGTGCCGATGCAACTGGCGATCGCGACTCGCCGGATGCCGGGGCCGCGCTTGCTGGATGCGGGCGGGGCGACTGGGCGCCGGCCCCCGGGCGCGACCGAGGGTTCGTTCCCCGGTGTCGACACAGTGGTCACGGTTGTCCTCCGTTGGTTTTCCGTCCGGGCCGCGGCGGCGTCCGCTGCGACTGGAGGAAAAAGTAGTGACCCGCCTCACTCCCCCACTACCCCCGAAAGGGGGTGGGTGTGAGACGGGTCACATAGTTCGCTTAACGAAAGATAACGCGTGTGGCGACGGCAGGCGTCAGCGGCCCGCCGCGCCCGCCAGCTCCGCCCGCATCTCGTTCCACACCGTGGCGTAGGAATCGATGTTGCCGGCGGTCGCCCACGTCAGGGCGCCGCCCTTGACCTTGCCGAGCGCCTCGGCGAACAGATCCTGGTACCGGGACAGGCGCGGCACGAACGCCGACACGTCGTCGAAAACGTTCTGCGCCTTGCTATCCAGCGCAACGAGGGCGTCGACGAAGCCGTCCGCCTCCACATCCGCCAGGATGCCGGCGAGCTCCTCGTCGAGCGCCTCGAACTGCTCGAACAGCTCGGCGATCGAGTCCTCGTCGATGGACACACGCTCGGCGTCGAGCTGATCCGACAGCTCCGAGCGGCCCTTGTCGGTCAGCGAGATCGCCCCGCCCTCCTCGGTGGCCTTGCCCTGCTCGATCAGCGCGTCGTAGGCGGCCTGTCCCG
>NZ_JADZGH010000264.1:39729-43784 GCF_015865005.1 Rhodococcus sp. CX | reverse complement strand
GGTGAGCGGCGATCACCTCCGCGGTGACAGCCTTCTTCAACGACACCGTCTGCAGCAGCGCCAGCTCGTCGACATTTCCTGCGAACGCCATATCCCACTCCTCATCGCCCGGCCCGCGGGCGGGTCCGTCCCGCCCGGTCGGACGGTGCCTCGATTCTCGCCCACGGGGTGCGGGTGCACAGAACCCGACCTCGGCGTTCACGGCCCGCCCCGGGACGATGGAGTTAGGATAGGCTCCGCATCCATGCGTATTCGCTCCACCCGCGGCCGGTTCGTCGCCGCCTCCCTCCTGCTCACCTTCGCTCTCACCGCGTGCGGCGGCACCGACCCCGGCAGCAGCGGCTCGGCCGCCGGCAACACCGACGTGGCCACCGGCGGCCAACTGTTCTCCACAGCCGACGAGGAGACCGCGAAGCTCGGCAGCGACGCCGCCCCGGGCCGGTTCCCCCGCACCGTCACCCACGCCCTCGGCGAAGTCGAGATCCCCGCGAAGCCGGAGCGCGTCGTCGTCCTCGACAGCGGCGAACTCGACGCCGTGCTGTCGCTGGGCGTCACGCCCGTCGGCCTTGCCAGCCCCGAAGGCGCCGCCGGGCAGCCCTCCTACCTCGCCGACAAGCTCGACGGCGTCGCCGACGTCGGCACCATCAACAACCTCGACCTCGAGGCCATCACCGCGCTGAAGCCGGACCTGATCCTCGGCAGCAAGTTGCGCGTGGACAAGCTGTACCCGCAGCTGTCGACGATCGCCCCGACCGTGCTGGCGATCCGCCCCGGCTTCCCGTGGAAGGAGGACTTCCTGCTCGTCGCGGACGCGCTCGGCGAGGAGGACACCGCGGAAGCGCAGCTCAACGCGTACCAGACCCGTGCCGACGAGGTGCGCGCCGCGATCTCCGGTGATCCGAGCATCTCGCTGGTGCGTTTCATGTCCGGCAAGATCCGGCTCTACGCGAACAAGTCGTTCATCGGCGTGATCCTGCAGGACGTGGGCCTGCGCCGCCCCGAGATCCAGAACATCGACGAACTCGCCGCGGAGATCAGCCCGGAGACGATCACCGAAGCCGACGGCGACTGGGTCTTCTACTCCAACTACGGCGCGCAGGACGCACAGGCCGAGGTCGTCGGCGGCCCGCTGTGGGCGAACCTGGAAGCCGTGAAGAACGGCAAGGCCGTGGCCGTCAGCGACGAGACGTGGTTCCTGGGCCTCGGACCCACCGGTGCCATGCGGGTTCTCGACGACCTCGAGCGGCTACTCACCGGCAACTGATCCGGCGACGGTCTCCCCCGGTCCGACGGCACGCGAGGTGTCCTTGAGCTCGACACCGGACCGGCCCAGTCGTCGCGCGCCGTCGACCAGACCGGCGACGACCCGGGCGGCACTGTCGTAGCCGAGCCCGCCGGGCGGATGGATGTTGGACACGCAGTTGCGTTCGGCGTCCGTCCGGCCGGGCTTCGGATCGTGGGTGAGATACACCCCGAGACTGTCGGCCACGGACAGCCCCGGCCGCTCCCCGATCACCACCAGCACGGTGCGGACACCGAGGGCCGCACCGATGTGGTCGCCGAGCGCGACCCGCGCCGACGTCGCGATCACCGGGGGCGCCACCGTCAGGTGCCGCGGCAGGGCGGCGACGATCGCGGCGACGAGCGCCGCACCGTGCTCGGCCAGCGCACGCGGCGACAGTCCGTCGGCGAGCACGATGCCGATGTCCGCGCCGGTCGCGGGAACGTCGCCGAGGTCGTCGGGGATCCGGCCCAGATCGGGCCGCCGCAGGTATTCGCCACGGTCACGGACCCGGCTGCGCACCACCACCGGAGTGCCGATCCCCACCCGGTCGATCTGCGCGGCAAGGGTTTCCACGTCGAGCGGCTGGTGCACGGCATCGCGGGCAGCGGCGTGCGCGGCCCGGAACTCGAGCATCCGCGCGGTCGGGACACCGTCGCCCGCCCGCCCGAGTCCGATGCGCGCCTGCGTGACCGCGCGCAGCGGTCCCCAGAAGTCCGCCGTCATGCGGCACCACCGGTGAGTGCACGCAGCGGGGAGGCGGCCGGGTCGACCGGCAGGATCCTCCCGTCGTCGTCGGCCATGCCCAGTCCGCGCAGCCAGTGCTCGAATTCCGGGGCAGGCCGCAACCCGAGGGCCCGCCGCACGTACAGGGCGTCGTGGAAGGACAGGGACTGGTAGCCGAGCATCACGTCGTCGGCGCCGGGCACCGTGATCACGAACGAGACGCCGGCGACGCCGAGCAGCGTGAGCAGCGTGTCCATGTCGTCCTGGTCGGCCTCGGCGTGGTTCGTGTAGCAGACGTCGACGCCCATCGGCAGGCCCAGCAGCTTGCCGCAGAAGTGGTCCTCGAGGCCGGCCCGCACGATCTGTTTCCCGTTGTAGAGATATTCCGGCCCGATGAACCCGACGACCGTGTTGACCAGCAGCGGATCGAACTCTCGCGCGACCGCGTAGGCGCGGGCCTCGAGGGTCTGCTGATCGACCGGGCGGCCGCCGGTACCGAGGTGCGCACCGGCGGACAACGCCGAGCCCTGACCGGTCTCGAAGTACATGGCGTTGTCGCCGACGGTGCCGCGCCCGAGCGAACGTGCCGCGTCGTGCGCCTCCCGCAGCATCGACAGGTTCACCCCCGAAACCGGTGTTCGCTCCCTCGGTGCCGGCGATCGACTGGAACACCAGATCGACCGGGGCGCCGGCCTCGATCAACCCGACGGTGGTGGTGACGTGCGAGAGCACACACGACTGCATGGGAATCGCGAAACGCTGCCGCATCTCGTCGAGCAGATGCAGCAGATCCGCGGTGGCCTGCGGGGAATCGGACGCCGGATTGACACCGACGACGGCGTCGCCGCAACCCATGAGCAGCCCGTCCAGGGTCGCGGCGGCGATGCCGCGCGGGTCGTCGGTCGGATGGTTGGGCTGCAGGCGGGTCGCGAGGCGGCCCGGCAGGCCGACGGTCGTGCGGAACCCGGTCGTGACGGTGACCGCGCGGGCCACCGCGACGAGATCCTGATTGCTCATGAGTTTGCTGACGGCAGAGACCATTTCGGGTGTCAAGCCCGGCGCCAGGGCGGCGAACGTGTCGGCCGCGTCGGGGGCCGTGGCGTCGGTGAGCAACCGGTCGCGCAGGCCTCCGACGGTCAGGTGCGCGATCGGCCGGAACGCGTCACGGTCGTGCCGGTCGAGGATCAGCCGGGTGACCTCGTCCGACTCGTACGGCACCACCGTCTCGGTGAGGAACCGGTCGAGCGGGACCTCGGCGAGCGCCCACTGCGCCGCGCCGCGTTCGGCGTCGGATTCGGCTGCGCACCCAGCCAATTCGTCGCCGGACCGCAGCGGGGTGGCCTTGGCGAGCAGGTCGACGAGGCCGTCGAAACGGTAGGTCGTGCCGGCGAGCTGCCGGGTGTAGATCGTCACTTCAGTTCGGCCTCCGCGGCAGCGAGGGCGGCGAATTCCTCGTCCGGGGAGTTCGCGACGAGCCGGTGCCGGCTGTAGAGCCCGAAGTACGCCATGAACGCGGCGAAGGCGCCGAGGGTCCACAGTGCGGCGATCGGGTCGACCAGGAAGGTCGCGACGACCGCGATCGCGGCGACGACCAGGGCGAAGGATGTCGTGACCACGCCGCCGGGCGTGCGGTACGGACGCGGCATGCCGGGTTCGCGGACGCGCAGCACGATGTGGCTCACCATCATCAGCACATAGCTCAGAGCGGCCCCGAACACTGCCATGTTCAACAGCATCGCACCTTCGCCGGTCAACGACAGCGCGAAGCCGATGACGCCGGGGACGATCAGCGCGAGCATCGGCGCCTTGCGCCTGTTGGTCACCGACAGGCTCGTCGGGAGGTAGCCCGCCCGCGAGAGCGCGAACGTCTGACGCGAATACGCGTACATGATCGAGAAGAAGCTCGCGATCAGCCCGGCGAGACCGATGTAGTTGACGACCTTGGCCGCGCCGGTGTCGCCGAGCGCCTCGACGAGCGGATTCCCGGACGTGGACAGCTCCTCGGAGCCGAGGGCGCCGGTCGCGAGGAACAGCACCGTCGCACCGG
>NZ_JADZGH010000264.1:33344-39719 GCF_015865005.1 Rhodococcus sp. CX | reverse complement strand
CCGTGGCCTCCTCGGCCGCGAGCGGGACCCCTTCGACCGCGAGGAAGAACCAGATCGCGAACGGCACGGCCGCCCACACGCCGATCAGTCCGAACGGCAGGAACGCCGATGCCCCGGCCGCGCTCTCGTCGACGGGGATATCGGTCAGGTTGGCGCTGTCGAAGAGCCCGGCCGCGGACACGGCGAACACCACGAGCCCGACGAGAGCGATGGCGGTGATCACGAACATCGCCTTGAGCGCCTCACCGGCGCCGGTGAGGTGGATGCCGATGAATATCGCGTAGACCGCGAGGTACACCCACCAGCCGTCGGTGATGCCGAACAGGTCCAGTGATTCGACGTAGGCGCCGATGAACGTGGCGATGGCGGCAGGAGCGATCGCGTATTCGATGAGAATCGCTGTGCCGGTGGCGAACCCGCCCCACGGACCGAGCGCCCGCCGGGCGAAGGTGTATCCGCCGCCGGCGGCGGGCAGCGCCGAGGACAGTTCGGCCATGCCGAGCACCATGGCGAAGTACATGCCGGCGATGACGATCGAGGCGACGAGCAGGCCGCCGAACCCGCCTTCGGCCAGGCCGTTGTTCCAGCCGGCGTAGTCGCCGGAGATCACGTAGCTCACGCCGAGACCGGCGAGCAGCACCCAGCCCGCGGAACCCTTTCGGAGGCTGCGCTTCTCGAGGTACTCGCTGCTTTCGAGGTGGGCGTCGACGCCGTCGTGGTGGAGGGCTGCCTCGGCACCGGCTGCGATCGGATCGGGTGGAGCCATGGTTCCTCTTCTCGTCGACGGGAGCCCGCCGGGTCGACCGGGCACGCCGAGAACACCGCGCGATCTCACGGTACGGGCGATGTGTACATGCTGCGTCAGCGCAAGGTCACGGAAGAGTTACGAGGTGGCGCCGCGCGTGGGTGGGACGGGGCACGCGTCGGCGGCCTCGGCGACCACGGTCGGCTCGGTCGCCGGTTCCGGGCGGGCACCGGCCGCCCAGTCCCTGCCGAGCAGGGGCGCCCCGGAAATGAGTGTGGCGGAGGCGAGTGCCGCGTTCTCGTCGTCGGTGAACACGACGCCGCGGCTGAGGAACCGCAACCCCTCGGGCGCCTCCAGACTGAACCCCGAGCCGCGACCGGGTACGACGTCGAGCACGAGCCGGGTGTGCTTCCACGCGTCGAACTGGGAACCGGAGATCCACACCGGCACCGCGTCCCGGTCGCCGGGAAGCGTGGGGGCGGTCTCCCCCACCGCAAGCCGCAGGTCGAGCAGACCGAGCAGCACGTCGCGGTCGCCGACGACGAACTCGCCGTCCGGGTAACACATCGGCGCCGACCCGTCGCAGCACCCGCCGGACTGGTGCATCATCAGCGGCCCGTGCCGGTCGACGAGGCGGCGCAGGAGTTCGACGGCGTCTGCAGTGGCGACGACGCGCGGCGGAACAGGCATGCGTGCGGTCCTTTCTGGCGTCCCGACGTTCTGCTGCCCACCACCCGCACCCGAGCGAATGTATCGTTCAGTCGATTGAAGGAGACGAACGATACATTCGCTCGGGAGTACTGGCGGGTGAGCGGGCGGGCGGTCGATCAGAAGAAGCCCTGGGCCTTGGGGGCGTAGGACACCAGGAGGTTCTTCGTCTGCTGGTAGTGGTCGAGCATCATGTGGTGGTTCTCGCGACCGATGCCGGACTGCTTGTAGCCACCGAATGCCGCGTGCGCCGGGTACTGGTGGTAGGTGTTCGTCCACACCCGCCCGGCCTGGATGGCGCGACCGGCCCGGTAGGCGACGCCGCCGTCGCGGGACCACACGCCGGCGCCGAGACCGTACAGGGTGTCGTTGGCGATGGAGATCGCGTCGTCGAAGTCCTCGAACGAGGTGACCGACACGACGGGACCGAAGATCTCCTCCTGGAAGATCCGCATCTTGTTGTGGCCGCTGAACACCGTCGGCTGGACGTAGTAGCCCCCGGACAGGTCGCCGCCGAGGTCGGCGCGCTCACCACCGGTGATGACGGTGGCGCCCTCGTTCTTGCCGATCTCGATGTAGGACAGGATCTTCTCGAGCTGGTCGTTGGATGCCTGCGCGCCGATCATGGTGTCGGTGTCGAGCGGGTTGCCCTGACGGACCGCCTTCGTGCGGACCGCGGCGAGCGACAGGAACTCGTCGAAGATGTCCTGCTGGATCAGCGCGCGGGACGGGCACGTGCACACCTCGCCCTGGTTGAGCGCGAACATGGTGAAGCCCTCGAGCGCCTTGTCCTGGTAGTCGTCGTTCGCGGACAGGACGTCGGAGAAGAAGATGTTCGGGCTCTTGCCGCCGAGTTCGAGGGTGACCGGGATCAGGTTCTGCGACGCGTACTGCATGATCAGGCGGCCGGTGGTGGTTTCGCCGGTGAACGCGATCTTGCGGATGCGCGGGCTCGACGCGAGCGGCTTGCCGGCTTCCACACCGAAACCGTTGACGATGTTCACCACACCGGGCGGCAACAGATCGCCGATGACGGAGATCAGGTACAGGATCGACGCCGGGGTCTGCTCTGCCGGCTTGAGGACGACCGCGTTGCCCGCAGCCAGCGCGGGAGCGAGCTTCCACACGGCCATGAGGATCGGGAAGTTCCACGGGATGATCTGGCCGACGACACCGAGCGGCTCGTGGAAATGGTACGCGACCGTCTCGGAATCGATCTCGGAGATCGAACCTTCCTGCGCGCGAATGGCTCCCGCGAAGTAGCGGAAGTGGTCGATCGCGAGCGGGATGTCCGCGTTGAGGGTTTCGCGGATCGGCTTGCCGTTGTCCCACGACTCGGCGAGCGCGATCGACTCGAGGTTCTCCTCGATGCGGTCGGCGATCTTGTTGAGGATGATCGCGCGCTCGGCGGGCGAGGTCTTGCCCCACGCCGGGGCGGCGGCGTGCGCGGCGTCGAGCGCGAGTTCGATGTCCTCCTCGGTGGACCGGGCTACCTCGGTGAAGGGCTGCCCGGTGACCGGGGTGACGTTCTCGAAGTACTGCCCCTTGACCGGCGCGACCCACTGGCCGCCGATCCAGTTGTCGTAGCGGGCCTGGAAGGACATCAGGGCGTCGGGTGAACCGGGGCGGGCGTACACGGTCATCGGTGTCTCTCCTGCGTGTCGTCGGGCCGCACTGGGTGCGGGACGGTCGGATCGTCCCCTCGCGGGGTGTGATCCGGAACACTAGGAGCAACGGGGTTGCAACTACGTTGCGAGCTGCCGATCCAACAGATCGATCCTGGCCTTGACCTGCGCATACATCGCCGAACCGGGATCGAGGGCGGTGAGGTACGCGGACCAGGCGGTGAGGTCGTCGCGGCCGTGCACCGACGACGTCCACTGCGCCAGCAGGTGCGCATCGCCGGCGCGCAGCAGCGCCGCCTGCACGCGGGTGCGCAGTTCGTCGCGGATCTCCTCGATCCCCGGCGCGGCCGATCCGGGCAGCACCGGCCCGGTGTACAAGCGCACCGCGGTCGCGGTGTCGCCGCGGTCGAGAGCGGCACGGACGTCGGCGACATCGGTGACGAGGTCGCCGAGCAGCCGATACGGCCGCGATCCCACCCGATCCGATCCGAAGGTCTTGCGCAGCCGCGACATCTCGGCGCGAATCGTCACCGAGTCGAGTTCGGCCTCGTCGAGCAGGACCGCGAGACGGTCCGCACCGAGCCCCTCCGGATGATCGGCGAGCAGCAACAGGATCTCGGCGTGCCGCTGCGACAACGGGATCCGCTGCCCGTTGCGGTGCAGCATCGGCCGGCCCGACCCGAACGTCTCGAGGCGGGACGCCGATCCGGTCAGCAGATGCGGGGCGCTCATGAGGTGCAACCGCAGCTCCGCCTCGGCGGCAGCGACGGTCGCACGGACGAGTTGCAGCACTTCCGGCACGGCGACACGCGGACCGCCGGTGATGTCGATGGCACCCAGGATGCGGCCGCTGATCGGATCGTGCACCGGCGCCGCCGAACAACTCCAGTCGTGCACGGTCCGGTTGAAATGCTCGGCCGCGAAGATCTGCACCGAATGATCCAGCGCCAGAGCGGTTCCGGGAGCATTGGTGCCGACGTGGTCTTCGCTCCAGTCGGCGCCCTCGACGAAACTCATCGACAGCGCCCGGTCGCGGGCGGAGTGATCACCCTCGACCCACAGCAACCGGCCGCGCTCGTCGCTGATCGCGACGAGCAGACCGTCGTCGGCGGCGTCCTCGACGAGGAGTTTGCGCACGACCGGACGGATCAGCGCCATCGGATGCCCCGAGCGGTATTCCTCCAGGTCGACGCCGGTGAGCAGGCTCGGCTGGTCCACCGAATCCGGGTCGATGCCACGTTCGACGCTGCGCAACCACGAGTCGCGCACGACCGAGCGGACCGCCGACGTGCCCTCGCGCGCATCCAGGAATGTCCGGTGGGCCGACGACATGCGCAGCGCGTGTGCGGCGGCGTCGTCCCCGGGCCGCAGCGCCACCCACGGGTTCACCGACGGCTTCGTTGTCTGGGTCATCTACCGGCGTCCTCCTTGCCGACACTGTAGTCCAGGTCACACAGGTGGCGCCAAGCGCCCGGTGTGTCTTTGTGGCGCCCCCGACCGCCACAAAGACACACCGACGCGGTGGGCGAGCATCACGGCGGTGGCGTGGGGGCCGCGGCTCGGCACCTCGGGGAACACGGAGGTGTCGACGACGCTCAGACCGTCGATGCCGTGGACGCGGCACCGTTCGTCGACGACCGACCCGTCGTCCGTGCCCATCCGGCACGTGCCGGACAGGTGCAAGGACGTCCCGAGGTGCGTGGTGCGACTGCCCGTGTCGACGAGGTCGGTCATCGCGCCGAGCATGTCCGTGGCGAGGTGGACACCCTCCCGGAGGTCGGCACGATCCTGCGGGTGCTCGAGATAGCGGTAGTCCAGGACGGGCGCGGACCGGGGATCGGCGGGATCGAGCAGAATCCGTCCGCGGCTGCGGGGCCGGGTGAGCACGACGCCGAGCACCGGGTCGGCGACGCCGCTTCCCGGGATCGCCGTGCCGAACGGCACGGTGTACGGGCGCAATTCGAGGGACCGGATGTGCAGAACCGTCTCGAGCAGCGGCGCCCCCGTCGGCAGTTCACGCCGGTAGCGGTATCCGATCGCCACCTCGGGATGGTCGGTGAAGTCCCGGCCGACCCCCGGAAGGTCGTGCAGCACCGCGATTCCGAGTCGCCGCAGTTCGTCGGCGGGGCCGATGCCGGAGAGCATCAGCAGTTGCGGCGAGTGCACGGCACCCGCACACACCACGACGTGACCGGCCGTGATCTGTCGGGTGCCCGCTCCGTCGGCGACCTCGACCCCCACCGCGCGACCGTTCGCCAGGACGATCCGCAGCACCTCCGTGCCGGTGGCCACCGTCAGGTTCGTCCGGCGCAGGACCGGCAGCAGGTACGCGAGCGCGGGACCGACGCGCATCCCGTCGCGGATGTTGAGCGGGACGCGGCCGACGCCGTCGGGGCCGGGAGCATTGAGGTCGTCGACGGCCGCGAATCCCGCCGCGACCGCGGTCTCGTGGAACGCGGCGGACACCGGGTGCAGCCGATCCCACGGGACCCGCCCGACCGGCACGGGACCGTCGCTGCCGTGCAGGTCGCCGGGAAAGTCGGAGTCGGTTTCGAGGGCTCGGAAGTCGGCGAGCACCTCGTCGTACGCCCACGACGCCGGCCAGCGGGCGAGATCACCGGGCCGGGCCCGCACGAAGTACGCTCCGTTGACGGCACCGGAACCGCCGAGGACCCGTCCCCGCGCCACCGTGGTGGCGACCTCGGCGGTGAGCCGCGCCGTGTAACGAGTCGCCCAGACACTGCCCGGACCGACGGGAACGATTGTAGCAGTGCGGATTTCGTCCGGCGTCTCGTGCACGGTCCGGTACCCGGGTCCGGCCTCGACAAGCAGCACGGATCGATCCGGATCGTCGCTGAGCCGTGCCGCGACCACGGACCCGCAGCTTCCTCCACCGACCACGACGACGTCGGCGTGCGCCGGCAGCACGTCAGTTCCGGATGTCGGGGATCAGTGCGGCCGGGTCGCGGGCATCGAGCGCACCCTTCCACAGTCCGGCACCGTATGCGAGATCGTCGAGCCGTCTGTAGAGCACGTAGCGCACGGGGTCGAGACCGCCTTCCTCGCGATGCCCGAACCAGTCCCAGAGTCCTTCCGCGACAGCAAAAGCCGCGACCGTCCGCCGTATCCGGGAGGAGAACAGCGAAGCGACGAGGGTGACCGGCCAGTAGTGCCGGCAGAGAGCTGAGGCGAGCTGCCACATGCCCCCGGCGAAACCCTGCGCGGTGAGCACCGCGGCGATGCGGGTGGGCTGGTCCAGTTCGGTGAACATGCGCCGCAACCGCAGCAGGGTCACGA
>NZ_JADZGH010000264.1:24534-33187 GCF_015865005.1 Rhodococcus sp. CX | reverse complement strand
CGCCGCCAGCGGAGCAGCACCGGTTCCGTAGAAAGCCTTGCGGGTGAACCACTTCCGGAATCCGATCCGGTGGTCGTGCGCGACCCGCGCGACCGGCTCGTAACGGAGCCGCCAGCCGGACTGCTGCAGCCGCCAGCACAGGTCGACGTCCTCCGCGACGTGCATGGTCTCGTCGAACCCGCCGAGTTCGTCCAGCACGTCGCGGCGCACCACCATCGCGGCGCTCGGTACGTAGGCGACGGGACTGCCCGCGACCACCGCGGCTTCACGGCGTCCGAGATCCAGCGACGACCGGGCGTGTTCGTACCGTGCGAGCGGGGCACTGTCCGGGTCGAGCGCGACGATGCGCGGAGCGACGAGCGCGACCGCGGGATCGGTGAAGTGCCCGAGAATCGCCTCGAGCCAGCCGATGCGGGGCACCACGTCGGAATCCAGGAATGCCACGAACGGTGTTGTGGCCGCCCGCATTCCGGTGTTCCGGGCAGCCGCGGGTCCCCGCGACGTCTCGTGGCGCAGGACCGTCACCCGTCCGGCCTCGGGTGCGACGAAGGGCGTTTCGGATCCGTCGTCGACGACGATCACCCGGACCGATTCGAGCGCCTGCAGCAGCCGCCGCAGACCGGCAGGGTTGTCCTTCGCCGGGACCACGACGGTCACGTCCGAGGTCGACGGCAGGGCTGTGGGCCGGGGGTTGCCGACCCCCGAGTCGAGGAGCCGGCGGGCCACGACCGCGGTCCTCGAATCGACCACCCTCAGGTAGCCGTCGTCGAGCATCGCCGCCGCGGCCGGGGCGAGTTTGAGCATACGGGTCGGTGACCCACCGATGAGCACCCGTCCGGCGGAGAACGCCCGCACCCGAGGGTCGATCCGGACGCCGAAACCGTCGGGCAGCCGCGACGTGGGAGTGCGCTTCGTTGCGCCCTGTGTCACCGGAGTCTCCCCTCTGCACCGGGCTGCCAGCGGGCAACCTGTGCAGTCGCACGTTCGACCAGGTCTGCGAACATCCGGGCTCCCCGCTCCGCGGTGGCGGCCGTGGGATCGCCCAGCACCCCGTTCGCCGACACGGCGACGATACCGCCCTCCCGCAATCGGGGCAGCAGAGTCGCGATGGATTCCGTCGAACCCACCTCGGCGCGGTCCATTGCCACGACCTCGGGTGCCAGGTGCAGCAGCAGGCTGGTCTCCGTGTCCCCGGCATGCGCATCCCCACCGGGTACCGCGCACGGCAGCCACGCGGCGTCCCGGCCCTCGTAGCGCAGCAGGGCAACCGCTTTCGCGAGGGCGTGCGCGTTGCCACCGTGGCCGTTGACGAACACGACGCGCGCGGCCCACCGGCACACCGACCGGCCGTATTCGACGAGCAGTGATTCCATGACCTCGGCGCCGATCGAGACGGTGCCCGCGAACGCCTCGTGTTCACCACTGGCCCCGTAGGCCACCGCCGGCGCGGTCATCACGTCCGGCAGTGCTCCCGCGACCGCGGTCGCGATGCGCGTGTCCGTGTCCAGCGGCAGGTGCGGTCCGTGCTGCTCGAAGGCGCCGACCGGAACGGCGACGGTCGCATGGCCCGGCGCGATGTCGGGCCAGCGGGCGGTGTCGAGGTTCCGGTTCACCGCCCCGATGTTATGCGGTGCCCGTCACCTGTTCGAGCGCGCGTTCGACCCGGGCCAGCGCCGCCTGCCAATGAGTGCGTTGCCGCTGCCGTTCGTCGGGGCCGGCGAGGCGTTCCTGGTGGAATCTCAGGACGGTGCCCGTCGGGCCGGCCTGCACCGCCACCTGCACCGTGGTGTCGTGATGCCACGTCGGAGGGCGCCAGGTCAGGCGCACGCGATCGGACTCGTGACGGCTGCGCAGTTCCCCACCGGTTCCGTCGTCCGCCTGCCACTGCTCTCCCTTCTCGTGCGGGATCACGGCGCCTGCGCCGAGCCAGAGGCCCGGTTCTTCGACGATCAGCGACCACACCGCGTCGATCGGGTGCGGGAGTGTCTTGGAGACGCCGATCTGCCAGCCGGCGTCCCTGGTCTTGCCGACGGTGTCGGTCATGCCTGTTCCTTCCGTCGATGTGCGCGGACCTTGTCCCGGTTGCCGCACCGGGCCATCGAGCACCACCGGCGGTTGCCGGCGCGCGAGGTGTCGACGAAGACGAGCGGGCAGTCGTCGGCGGCGCAGCGTTTGATCCTGGACGCGCGCGGTCCGCCGAGCAGGTCGACGGCGTCGCGGGCCAGGGTCGACAGGGCCTGGTCGCCGGTGATCGGGACGACCGTGCCGGGCGCCGCGAGTTGCGGCGCGATGTCCGGCCGGGCCGCGGCGGCATCGATGACCGCGGTGTCCGAAGGGCTGGGTCCACTGCCGTCGATGCATCGGTTCAGGCTGTGCCACAGCGCTTCCCGAAGGCCCTTGGCCTGCGCGACGTCGTGCGGGCCGAGCCGGACGTGTGCGGCCGGGACCCGCATGCGGGCGGCGATCCAGTTCGTCAGGTCGTCGGGTGTGTGGAGTGTTTCCCACCGGGCCCGCTCCGCCGCGCCGCCGGTGTAGACGAAGTCCACACACAGCGATCCGGAATCGACCTCGAAGTCGATCCCCTCCGGGGAACGCAGCATCACCATGTAACCATCTTACGGGGTTACAAGAATCGTCGGCAAGCGCAGCGCGTAGGCTGCCCTCCGTGCTGATCGAACCGCGCACCCTCGACGACCCGGCTGTCCTCGAACTCCTCGGTGAACTGCAACTCGAATACGTCCACCGCTACGGCGGCCCCGACGACAACGAACTCCTTCCGGCCGAGTTCGTCGCACCCCACGGCACCTTCCTGCTCGCCCGCGACGAGGGACAGGCCGTCGGTATGGGCGGCTGGCGCACCCTCGACGGGTCCTGTCCCGGTATCCGCCCCGACGACGCCGAGATCAAACGCATGTACGTGCGGGACACGGCCCGGCGACGCGGGATCGCCCGGCGTCTTCTCGGCGCCCTGGAACGCACCGCCACCGACGCCGGGCGACGCCGGATCGTCCTGGAGACCGGTACCGCGCAACCCGAGGCGATCGCCCTGTACGAGGCGAGCGGCTACACCCCGATGGCCGAACGGTACGGCCGGTACGCGCACACCGAGTTCGCGCGCTACTACAGCAAGGCGCTGCCGCCGCTTCGGCTGGCCACCTCGTCGGATCTGCCGCTCCTCCAGGACATCGAGCGAGCGGCGGGCGCACCGTTCGCGGAGATCGGCATGACGGTGGTCGCCGACGACGAGCCGCCCACCATCGAAGAGCTGCAACACTATTGCGACGGCGACCGCGCCTGGGTGCATCTCGACTCCGGGAACCGGCCGGACGCCTACCTGATCGTCGACGTCGTCGACGGGCACGCCCACATCGAGCAGGTCTCGGTGCATCCCGACCACGCGCACCGCGGGATCGGGAGGATGCTCATCGAGCACGTCACGCAGTGGGCCCGCGACCGCGGCCACCGCGCCTTGACGCTCACCACGTACGTGGACGTGCCCTGGAACGGCCCGTACTACGAGCGCCTCGGGTTCCGGTTCGTCGACGACGCGCACCTCGGCCCCGAACTGCGGGAGATCCGCGCCGCGGAGGCGCGCCACGGCCTGGACCGGTGGCCGAGGACCGCGATGCGCCGGGAGCTGTGAGAACGGCCTGGTATCACTACGGCCGTTCCGTCACAGCGCGGCGACCGCGCGCATCCCCTCGATGATCGCCGAGTCGAGTCGCCGCGGCGTCACCGCGTCGCCGACACGCACCACGCGGAAACTCTCGCCCTGCAGGTCGCGCCACAGCTCGTCGACCGGCTCCTGGTGCGTCGCCACGACCACGTAATCGACTGTGCGGACGGAGCTTTCGGCGGTGAAATGGTTCAGCAGTGTCACCTCGACGCAGTCGGTGTCCGTCAGGGCGGCGACCACCACGTCGGTGACCTGCTCGATGCCCTTGTCGTGAGCGCGCCGGACCCAGCCGTTCATCTCGAGGGTGAGCCCGAGGTCCTGGCCGACGATCATTCCGCTGGTGCACACGGTGACCGCGCAACCGCGGTCGGCGAGCAGCTCCGCGACCGAGGTCGCCTGATGGAATCCCAGGTCGTCGACGACGAGCACCCGCCCTGCCGGTTCGGTGCGACCGCCGAGCACGTCGCGCACGTCCACCACCCGTGACGACTCCCCCGCCCAGTCCGGCCGCCGCGGCCGGGCCCCGGTGGCGATCACGACAGTGTCCGGCCGGTATGCCCGGACGGTCGCGGCGTCGACGTCGACGCCGGTGCGGATCTCGACACCGAGCCGACGGCACTCGGCTTCCAGACTCGCGACGGCACCGAGCAGCTCACCGCGGTGCGGCGCGGACGCGGCGACACGAATCTGACCTCCCACCAGAGATTCCCGTTCGAGAAGTGTCACGGCGTGTCCGCGCTCGGCGGCGGTCACCGCGGCCTGCAGGCCCGCCGGTCCCCCGCCGACGACGAGCACCTTCCCCGGCACGGCCGGATCGGGCCGCGTCGCGTCCTCGTATCCGGCATACGGGTTGACCGCGCATCCGATCGGACGGCCCAGCCCGACCCGTCCGATGCAGTCCTGATTGCAGCCGATGCACGGGCGGATCTCGTCGCCGCGTCCGTCGAGGACCTTGCCCGCGAAACCGGGATCGGCGATGTGGGCGCGCACCGCCCCGACTAGATCGCAGACCCCGTCGGCCAGGGCGGCGCGGACCTGGTCCGGGGTCGTGAAGCGGCCCACCCCGACCACGGGCAGGTCGACGGCGGTGCGGATGGCGTCGGGCACGAACAGCGAATAGCCGTGCGGCGTCGACATGGGCGCCTCGACGAGATACAGGGTCTCGGTCGCGACCCCGACCGAGGTGCTCAGGTAGTCCACGTGCCCGGTCGCTTCGAGCATGCGCGCGACGCGCACGGCATCGTCGATGTCGATGCCACCGGGGGTGCCGTCGTGCCCGCTCAACCGGACCCCGAGGACGTATCCGGGACCGAGCGCTGCGCGCACCGCGGCGACGACCTCGAGCAGCAGCCGGGCGCGTCGGTCGAGGTCGCCGCCGTAGTCGTCGGTGCGCGGGTTGGCGCCGGGGGCGAGGAACGCGCGCAGGATCGACGCCTGCGAGCACTGGATCTCGACACCGTCGAACCCGCCGTCGGCACAGCGCCGGGCCGCGTCCGCGTAGCCCGCGACGAGTTCGCGGATCTCGTCCGCGCCGATCGCGACGGGCACCTCACGGAACAGCGGGTCCGGATCCGGCGCGGGCGCCCACAGCGGCCGGCCGGTGTACATTCCGGTGCCCTGGGCGCCGTTGTGGTTGAGCTGGGCGAGAATTCGCGCGCCCTGGGCGTGCACCGCTTCGGTGAGACGACGGTACCCGGGCAGCACCGCCGGATCCCAGCCGCGGATCAGCTTCTCGTACGGCCGATCCGACGGGTGCACCGTGTGCTCTTCGGTGACGATCATCGCCGCGCCGCCGCGGGCGCGCGCGACGTAGTAGGCGATGTGCCGGTCGGTGACCTCGCCGTCGACGGCGAAGTTCGTCAGGTGCGCGGGAAAGACGATGCGGTTGCGCAGCGTGACCGGGCCGAGCCGCAACAGATCGTGCGGGTCGGCGCCGGTCACGTCACGCGGCACCGGTCAGACCTTCGAGTTGCCCTGGTCGAGCGCCATCTGGCTGCCGGTGATGGTCTTTGCGCGGTCGCTCGCGAGGAACAGCACGGCGTCGGACGTGTCGTCGGGGTCGGCGATCGGCTTCTCGGTGAGGATCGGCGCGAAGTTGGGGAGCCAGTGCGGGTACTTCTCGAACATCTTCAGCGCACCCGGGTCGGTGCCCATCGGCGTGTTCACGCCGTACGGGTGGATCGAGTTGACGCGGATGCGGTACTCGCCCAGCTCCTTCGCGGCTGTCTGGGTCATGCCGACGAGACCGAACTTGGCTGCGGCGTAGTTGATCTGGCCGGGCATGGCCTTCAGGCCCGCGACCGAGCTGACGAGGATGATCGAGCCGCCGTTGCCCGCCTCGATCATCGCGGGAGTGGCGGCCTTGATGGTCTTGAAGACACCGGTCAGGTTGATGTCGATCAGTTCCTCGAACTGCTCGTCGGGCATCTCCCAGAAACGGTTCCACGAGCAGATGCCCGCGTTGGCGACGACGACGTCGAGGCGGCCGAACTGGGCGACCCCTTCGTCGACGACAGCCTTGAGGGCCGCACTGTCGCGCACGTCGGCGATGCGGGCGACGATCTTGCCGCCGGCTTCCTCGACGAGCCGCACGGTCTCGTCGAAGTCCTCGCGGGTCGCCTGCTCGTAGGAGACGTACTCGGAGACCGGTCCGGCGACGTCGACGCCGATGATCGAGGCCCCTTCCCGTGCGAAACGCAGCGCGTGGTTGCGGCCCTGCCCGCGCGCGATGCCGGTGATGAAGACGACCTTGCCGTCGAACTCGCCCATGTGGCGTTCCCCTTCGATCCGCGATTGAAACCTATTACAGTTCTGCGGCGAGACGATACCCCTCCCGGATCGCCTCCCGCACCGTCCGTGGTGCGACGCAGTCACCGATTCCATTGCGCCTGATTCCGGCGAGTTTGTCATCAGGCAATCCCGCTGAGCAGTCCACGAACAATGCATCCGGAACGGTGCTCCGTTCCCCGGTGATCGGGTGTTCGAGGTGGACACCGGTCGGGTCGACCGCGCGCACCGTGACGCTGCGGTGCCGGGTGATGCCGGCCCGTCGCAGCCGGGCGTTCGCGCCGACCAGGTCGCCGATGGGTGCGAGCCGTGATCCTGCGATGGGATCGCAGGTCGCGTAGTGCACTGGGTGGCCGAGCGCGGCCAGTCGCTCGGCGACCGCGACCGCGATCGGCCCGCCGGCCGGATCCCACACGAGCATCGTCCGCGGCTCGGCCGGTGGACGATCCAGGACCCGGCGCGCGGTCGTGTAGCAGGCGGCGTCGGCAGCGACCGGGAACCCGGGCTGCCGGTCCCGGCTGCCGGTCGCGAGCACGATCGCGGTACCGGCGGCGTGCGCGTCGTCGAGGTCGGGGGCGGTGACCTCGGTACCGCACCGCAAATCGACACCGCTGTCGCGGCACCGGTCCTCGAGCCAGTCCGCGAGGGTCGCGAGGCGGTCGCGTCCGACGCCGGCGGCCGCGGTCCGCAGCAGGCCGCCGCACCGGTCGGCACGCTCGCGGACCTGCACCCGATGACCCCGGGCGGCGAGGGTGCGAGCGGCCTCGAGACCGGCGGGGCCACCCCCGACGACGAGAACGTCCCGGGCCTGCAAGGCCGGCGAAACGGACTGCTCATCCTCGTGCCCGGCCTCGGGATTGCCGATGCACCCGACCACCGGATTGTGGAAGTCGCGTACGAGGCACGCCTGGTTGCACAGCACGCACGGTCGCGGGTCGCGTCCGGCACGCACGGTCACGACGAGATCCGGGTCGGCGATCTGCGCGCGGGTCATCTCGACGGCATCGCAGACGCCGTCCTCAAGCATGCGCCGAGCGTGCTCCGGGTCGACGATGCTGCCCTGCAACACGATCGGAACGGTTCCGGCGACCGCGTCGCGGATGTGGCGGCACAGTTCCGCGTTGAATCCGGGTGGAGTGTGCGCGTCGGGCCGGTACGAGCCGGGAGTGAACAGGCCGCCCCGCACCAC
The DNA here is from genome assembly GCF_015865005.1 of Rhodococcus sp. CX. NCBI lineage: Bacteria > Bacillati > Actinomycetota > Actinomycetes > Mycobacteriales > Nocardiaceae > Rhodococcus > Rhodococcus sp. CX. Next base: position 25,535 of record NZ_JADZGH010000264.1, on the reverse strand, counting down.
GGTGAGCAGGTCCAGGTGCGGCGCGAATTCGGCCGCGTGCGCGGCGGCGAGGTCGGGAGTGATCCCGGCCCACGGCGCGTTCTCGTCGCAGCACAGCCGCAACGCAAGGATCCGTCCGGGACCGAGCTCGCTTCGGACCGTGGTGATTACGCGGTTCAGCAGCAGGGTCCGGTCGGTGCCGTAGCGGTCGGTACGCATATTGGTCAGCCCCGAGAGGAACTGCCGCAACAGTGAGGCCGGACCGGCGTCGAGTTCGATGCCGTCGACGCCGGCGGCGACCGCGGTCGCGGCAGCCCCGCGGAAACCGTCGACCACCGAATCGATGTCGGCCGCGGTCATCTCGGCGGGCAGCTCCCGGGTCGCCGGATCCGGAACCCGCGACGGCGCGTGCAGCGGCGCCCGGGTCCAGGCACTCGATCCCTGCAGCCCGGCGTGGCCGAGCCCGGCGAGCACGAGCGTGCCGTGCGGGCGGCACGCGGCGACCGTCTCCGCCCAGCCGGCAGCACAGTCGGCGGCCAGCGGTGCCCGCTCGTAGGGGTGGTCGGCAGCGTGCACCGAGGCGACCTCGGTGACGACGATGCCGGCACCGCCGCGGGCACGCCGTGCGTAGTAGTCGACGTGCCGCCGTGAGAGTGCTCTACCCGCAGCGAGATTGGTCTCGTGCGGCCCGAAGATCACCCTCGCCGGCGCGGTCCGTCCGGCGAGGGTGATGGGATCGGTGAGCACTGAGCTTCGTGGACCCCGGTCAGATACCGAGGTCGCGGCGGAAGCCCTCGGGCACGACCACATCGTCCGGGGTGAGCTCGTGGATCGAGGTCTTGCCCAGGCCCATCAGCGCCGAACCGATTCCGCCGCTGAGGATGTCGAGGACGTTCTCGACGCCGGCCTGACCGTTCGCGGCCAGACCCCACAGGTAGGCGCGGCCGATGAGCACCGCCTTCGCGCCGAGCGCGAGGGCCTTGACGACGTCGCTGCCGCGGCGGATACCGCCGTCGAGCAGC
>NZ_JADZGH010000264.1:19437-24524 GCF_015865005.1 Rhodococcus sp. CX | reverse complement strand
CGTCGAGGTTGTTGCCGCCGTGGTTGGACACCGAGATCGCGGTGACACCGGCGTCGACGGCGCGCTTGGCGTCGTCGACCCGCATGACGCCCTTGAGCATGAACGGGGCATCCCCCCACTGCTCGCGCAGCCAGGCCACGTCCTCCCAGGTGGGCAGCGGGGTGGTCATCCACTCGCCGTAGGCACCGAAGAACGTCGGCGCCGCACCGCCGGGCGGGGTCAGGTTCGGGGTGGTCAGGTCCGGCACGCCACCGGTCTTGGCCCACTCGAGCAGCCACTTCGGGCGGAAGATGCCCTCGGGCGCGAACTTGACCATCGCCTCGAGGTTCATCCGCTCCGGGATCGCCGGGCTGCCCCAGTCGCGGCCGTTGGAGAACGACCAGTCCAGGGTCATGATCAGGCCCTTGGCTCCGGCTGCGCGGGCCCGCTCCATACGCTGGACCAGCACGTCCCGGCTGCCGACCCAGTACATCTGGAAGAACGTCTTGTCGTTGACCGCGGCGACATCCTCGATGGACTTCGAGGCGAACGAGCTCAAGCCCATCGCGACCCCACGGGCGGCGGCCGCCCGCGCGACCGCGACCTCCCCGTCCGGATGCACGGCCTGCACACCGGTCGGCGAGATCAACACCGGCATCGCCACGTCCTGCCCGAGGACGTGGGTACCCATTTCCCGCTTGTCCGACAGTCCGGCGACGTGCGGCGCGAAACCGAGTTCCCGGAACGCGGCGATGTTGTCGTCGACCGTCAGGCCCGCTTCGGAGCCGGCGACGAGCGCGCCGTAGACGGATTTCGGCAGCCGCTTGCGGGCACGTTCCTGCGCGACGGCGACGGTTTCGAACCAGGGGTCGGTCGCCCACGGGTTCTTCAACCAGGATGGCTTGGCCATGGTCTGTGGTCTCCTCGGGAATTACAGTCCTGCGAGCGGGTTTTCGTCGCAGAACTTGGCGGGGGGCTTGGTCAGCAGGGTCAGCGGAACCGGCGCGGCCGGGGTGCGGCGCTCGGCGCGCTTGCCGGTGCGCGAGTGGTCGACGCTGGACTGCGGCACGGTGCGCTCGCCGGCGAGCGCGGACTGGCCGTAGCCCTGGACGCATTCGGGGTCCGGGCCGTCCATCGGCAGGCCGGTGAAGAACTTCGCGGCCATGCAGCCGCCGCGGCACGCGTCGAAGAAGTTGCACGAGGAGCACGCGCCGGCGGACTGCGGCTCGCGCAGCTGCCGGAACAGCTCGGAGTTCTTCCACACCGACGCGAATCCGCCGTCCGTGAGGATGTTGCCGGCGTGGAAGTTGTCGTGGATCGCGAACGGGCACGCGTAGACGTCGCCGACCGGGTCGATCAGGCACACCACCCGACCCGCGCCGCACAGGTTCAGCCCCGGCAGCGCACCGGCACCGCTCTGGCCGCCGAACGCGGACAGGTGGAAGAACGAGTCGCCGGTGAGCACACCCTCGCCGTGCGCGACGAGCCAGTCGTAGAGCTGCCGCTGCTGCTCGTGCGTCGGGTGCAGCTCGTCCCACACGTCCACCGCGCGTCCGGACGGACGCAACCGGGTGATGCGCAGGGTGGCACCGTACTTGTCGGCCAGAGCCTTGAACTCGTCGAGCTGGTCGACGTTCTCGCGGGTGACGACGACGGAGATCTTGGCGTCGCGGAAGCCGGCCTCGGACAGGTTCTCCAGCGCGCGCACGGCCATCGCGAACGATCCGGGGCCGCGGACGGCGTCGTTGACCTCGGCGGTCGCGCCGTCGAGGGAGATCTGCACGTCGACGTAGTCGGAGGCGGCCAGGCGCGCGGCGACCTTCTTGTCGATGCGCACCCCGTTGGTGGAGAACTTCACGCCCACCTGGTGCTCGGTGGCGTAGTCGACCAGTTCCCAGAAGTCCGAGCGCACGGTGGGTTCGCCACCACCGATGTTGACGTAGAAGACCTGCATGCGCTGCAGTTCGTCGATGATCGCCTTGCACTGCTCGGTCGACAGCTCGCGCGGGTCGCGTTTACCGGACGAGGACAGGCAGTGCACGCACGACAGGTTGCACGCGTAGGTCAGTTCCCAGGTCAGGCAGATCGGGGCATCGAGGCCCTTCTCGAACTGGTCGACGAGACGACCCACTTTCGGGGGTGCAGAAGTGACGGGTGGTTCGAGCAGAGACGTCATGGCGGGTCCTTGCTGGTTCGGGGCGTCAGGCGGGGACGATCATGTGGGAGTCGGCCAGCGTGCGCAGGGCATGCAGGTAGGGCCGCTCGGCGTTCTCGTCGATTCCGTGGGCGCGCAACGCATCCCGCACCGAATCGTGCTCGCCCAGACAGCGGACGACCTCGACGATCACGGTGTTCTTCAGAAACGACAGCTTGCGGGTGCCGAAGTGGTAGAGCAACGCCCCGAACGGCTCGGGGCGAAGCGCTACCTGCGGGTGGAGCCGCCACGTGGCGCCCGGATCGAACTGTGCAGTTGCCACGGCGGTGGCTCCGGGTGCGGTCATGTCAGTACACGCCGCACATGCCGTCGATGGAGACCTCTTCCACGAGGGACTCCTCGATGAGCTCGGACTCGATCACCGCGTTGTCACGATCGGACATGTTTCCTCCTCGGATTTCTGCTCCAGGTGTGGAGTCGACGCCACAACCGGTCTTGCGTTGTGACTCGGTTCACCACTGTAATGGCATCGAGTGCAGAATGTCATCTATGGATCGAGGGAATCATGCGTAGCCGTCGGAAACCGTCCGCTCGGACAGGTCGGCGCCCCTCCACCACGAGGGAGGGACTCAGCGCCGTCGGCATCGAACTGTTCCGCGAACGCGGCTTCGACGAGACCAGCGTCGACGAGATCGCCGAAGCCGCCGGGATCGCACGCCGCACGTTCTTCCGCTACTTCCCGTCCAAGAACGCGGTGCCGTGGGGCGACTTCGACGAGCACCTCGCACACATGCGCGCCCACCTGTCCGCACTTCCCGAGGACATGCCCCTCGCCGAGGCCCTGGCGTCGGCGCTGCTGGACTTCAACACCTTCCCCGAGTCCGAGGCGCAGCGACACCGCGCCCGCATGGAACTGATCCTGCGCAACCCGACCCTGCAGGCGTATTCGTCGGTGATGTACCAGGGCTGGCGGCGGGTCATCGCCGAGTTCGTGGCCGCCCGGACCGGCGCCTCGGCCGACGACCACTTCCCGCGTACCGTCGCCTATCTCATGCTCGCCGTGGCGGTCTCGGCATACGAACAATGGCTCGCCGACGACTCCGCCGAACTACCCGACCTGCTGGCCTCGGGGATGCGCACCCTCTACAGTGGGCTGAACTCCCCGGCCGTCCCACCGAACGAGGCCCAGTCATGAGCGTGCTCGATTCCCTCGCCCCCTGCACACCCGGACGCTGGACGCACGATCATGTCACGGTCGAACGCGTCGAGTCCGGCCCGTTGACGTTGCGCCGCAACGACGGCCGCCTGCACGTGACGCATTCGCTCGGACCGGCCGATCTCAGCGAACGGCTCGTCGCCGGCGTCACCGCATCGATCGAGGACGCCGACTTCGGACAGGACGAGTTCGAGTTGACGATGGTCGGGCTGGTGCGTTCGACGATCCCCGATCCCCTCGACGCGTGGGTCACCTACTACCACAACTCCCTGGGTGAACTTCTCGACGGCACAGCGGATTTCGCGCCCATCCACGACAAGGCGGCGGAGTTGGTCCGCGGTCGCGTGCTGGACCTCGGGTCGTGCTTCGGTTTCCTGCCGTTGCGCCTGGCCGGCGCGGGAGCTCAGGTGACCGCCACCGACATCCTTCCGGGCACCATGTCCCTGCTCGACGCCGTCGCCCCGCGCCTCGGCCTGCCCGTCGACACCCTGGTGTGCGACGCCGCGAACGTGCCGGTCCCGGACGACAGCGCCGACACGGTCACGGCGATCCACCTGCTCGAACACGTCGACGACACGATCGGTGCCGCGGTCGTCGCCGAAGCGCTGCGGATCGCCCGGGAGCGGGTGGTGATCGCGGTGCCGTTCGAGGACGAGGCCACCGCCTGCCACGGCCACGTGCGCACCTTCGACCTCGATGCGCTGACGCGGCTCGGTGAATCCACCGGCCGGGACTTCGAGGTGTTCGAACATCACGGCGGGTGGCTGGTGCTCGACGCATCCTGACGCACCGAGGACGGGAATGGCCGAGAAAGTCGATTTCAAGAGGACCCTCGACACCTACCGCGCCGTCCGCGGACAGTTCCGGGTCCTCGACGTGCCGGACACGCAGTACCTCATGATCGACGGGCACGGCGATCCGAATTCGTCGCCGGCATTCGCCGAAGCCGTCGAAGCACTGTATCCGGTCGCGTACAAGGTGAAGTTCGCGAGCAAGCGGGACCTCGGCCGCGACTATGTCGTCCCGCCGGTCGAGGGTTTGTGGTGGGCCGAGGACATAGACTCGTTCACGTCGGCACGGGACAAGTCACGGTGGAACTGGACCCTGATGGTCATGGTGCCGGACTGGATCGGGCGGGAGGAGTTCACGGCTGCCGTCGATCAGGCCGGTGCGAAGAACCGGCCGGCACGTCTCGACAACGTGCGGCTCGAGACCCTGTCCGAAGGGAAGTGCGTGCAGACACTGCACGTCGGGTCGTTCGACGACGAGGCCGACGTGCTCTACCGCCTGCATCACGACTTCGTCCCCGGCAACGGATTTCGCATGACGGGCAAGCATCACGAGATCTATCTCAGCGACTTCCGGAAGGTCGCGCCGCAGAAGCAGCGCACGATCCTCCGGCAGCCGGTCGCGCGCTGAGACTCCGTTCCGAGTGGAATTGTGTCCGCCACGCGAACACAATTCACACCACACGACGCTCCGCCGAGAAGGAGAACCATGCTGGATCTTTCGGAGTTCGACGCACTGAGTTTCGACTGCTACGGCACGCTCATCGACTGGGAGACCGGCCTCACCGCCGTCCTGGCCCCGTGGGCGCGCGAAGCCGGACTCGACGTGTCCGGCGAGGACCTGCTCCTGGCGTACGGGGACGGCGAGGCCACCGCCGAACAGGACATGCCCGGCGCGCTGTACCCGCAGATCCTGGCCGAAGCGTTCCGTCGTACCGGTGCGGCGCTC